>JAUHYU010000048.1 GCA_030426345.1 Bacteroidia bacterium | reverse complement strand
TATGCGTTGAATTCTGAAAAGTATTTTGGCCTTCGCTCTCTTGTCTTTGAGCTTTCTTAGCCATTTATCGAATTCATCCGTCTTTTCAATAGAATACATACGCAAATGTATTCACTTGGATACATTTTTGCAATTGAATTTTAGAAATTATCCGAAATAAAAAGTAATGATCAATCCTCAGTTTAGAACGTTGAGTCTGACCAAATTCAAACCGCTATTGCAAAATCAAAAGTAAAAGGGAAGATACCAGTTTCAAAAAAACCTCTAAAATCCATGGATTCTAAGAGCATTATTTGGCCAGAACTTGTGGGGTCACGCGTTTTCCTTCGCTACACGCACCAGGGGGAAATCCGAAGACCTGACCAACACCTTTTTTATTCAATCCCCATAGCCAACACCGCAGCCGAAGGTAGGAGTCCAACACGCGCTCCAATGAACCAAAGCCTTACTTCACTGCATTAGAGCTTAATTGTTGTAGCTAGTTTTTTTACCATTCTCCATAAGTTCGATACCAATATTCTTTAAGCTTCCAATTACCTTCAGGTCTTTCAATTACTCTTTTTTCTAATTCCTTTATTTGTTCAGGGTCATTTGTATAAACGAATAGGGTTGAAGGAGAATCAAAGAAATTTCTGAATACCCAAAAACTCACAGTCGTCTTTCCATTTTCGTCATTTCTAGAGATGCCGATGTCATTTCCGCCATTAGATACAACAGGGAATTCATAAGGCAATTCACAAACCCAACCATTCCAACTGACATTTGGATTTAGTTCTTTATTTAAGACCTGATTTACAATTTTTTCTCTTTTAGCTTCTAGAACAAACCAATCTGCTTTTTCAATTATTCCATTTGTGAATGATTTAAAGAATGTCAAAAGGAAAAGAACCGTGAATATTACAGCTTTCTGTATTCTGATTTTTGTTAATTCATTTCTTTCCTTAATCAACCGTATTATTTGAGTTACAGAAAAAATAAACAAGGTTATCACAAGTCCAAGCCATTCAAAAGCTAAAATGAAAAAGTTCATATAGTAGTAATTGAATAAGGTCAGGAGAATCCATCCAACTACAATTAATATTAAAGTTCTTTTTGTCAAAATGGTCAGTCTATTTTTAATTAGCTACAACGCCTGTCTATATCATCGTGGCGTTGTTGTAATTTAAAGTGTCGGATTCAAAGTAGGAAAAATCTCCGATTTTTCATCATACCTTTTTTGACCAATTTGAAAAATCGGAGATTTTTCCGGTGCTGTAAGAAATCAGAAAAGCTGATACCACCAGCAAACAGCCATGGGATATCAGACCATGTTAGAGAGCTTTTATTTTGCTCGTAATACATCGGTAAAATAGGAGTTTAAAAATCCTTTCCCTGCGAAAGCTTTTTCTACTTCAAAAACCGCTTGTTGTTTTGCTATGTTATAAGATTCGGTTGTTCCGTAAGTACTGCCTTGATAGGAAATATTGAAAATTCCGTTATTCGGTTCTAGTTGGTGTGCCGATTTTAAAAGGTCGTTACCTCGTTGTTCCCACTCTTCGTAATCACCATAATAGTAGGGGAATAAGTTAATAGTGTAGCCCGCTAAAAACTGAAATTCTGCAATTGCTCCAAACTGTTCAAAACCAAATTCAGCTAGTTCTTTCAGCTTGATATCTAGTTGGTTCTTCTTGATAAATTCAGCTAGGTCTAATGGGAAATGTTCAACGTTGATATACCACAGGTAGAAATAGAAGTATTTCCAGTTATCAAATTCATTCAAGTCTAGCTTTTCATATTCGTGAAATGCTTGCTCATACTTCTGAGTTTCTTCAAGTTCTAATATTCGTGAAATTCTACTGTTCATTTCAGAGTGCATGCTCTCTAACGGTCTAGTATAAGAATAGTAGCGGATTTTTATGTACTTACCTTTCGGTTTGTTACAGTCGTTTGATATATATATTTTACTTTGGTTTTAGCGATTAAACCGCTATTATTTTTATACAATGTTGTAGGTAGTGCTTTTTATTGCATTTGTAGCATTTGTCCACTATCTAAAGGGTCGATTGTATCTTCAAATGAAAAAGAATATTGCACACTAATTTCATCATCGTTACTATTTCTAAATTTTGAAAATCCTTTTGGTAGTTTGTCTAAATAATTCTCTTTTTCGAGGGAATGTAATGTTTCATTAAAATTAGATAACTGTCTATAAAGATTTGAATTATCTGAAATATGTTCTTGAACTTTTTGATTTACCTCGTTTTGCATCCAATAGGTAAAATTTTCTGAAACTTGCCTATATTCTCTAGGTATTGGAATACATTCTCCATAACATTCCCTATCAACACCTCTAATACATAAAGCTATATGTTGTGGTGGGCATTTTGTGCCTCCGCTTTTTGGATTTTGGCAATTGCAATTTGTACTCATATCTTTTCGGTTTTAATAGTAAAGTTTGAAGTTCCATATTCCTTTTCAATACTGTATTCGGGTATTTTATTTATTGCTAATTCACCAACTTTTATTAAAAAATCTTTAAAGTTAGGTGAGCTTATTTTACCGTTTCTAAGCTTTGTATTTAATTCAGTTTCTGTAAAGCCTATGAAATCAACACGTGCACCTATTCGTGATACAAAACTCTCAATAAAGAACTTAAACGGTGTTCCTTCAGGAACTTCAGCATCTCCATATATCATTGGTAATATAGCAGTATCAATTTCTTTTAATATGAAATCAAGTAATGAGTTGTTATTAGAATCTTTGATTAAAACAACCGAAAAATGGTCATCACGAGTACTTATTGTATCTTCTCTTCTCACGTTTGGCGGTATTGCAGCTTGCCTCCTAACAACAGTATCCTGATTTCCACTTTGATAAATAATTCGTGGCTTTTCAGGTAAATTTGAATAGTGTTCATTTAACTCAGTCGTGAATTCTCCCATAGCTTGTAAGTCAATTATTTGAGGATTATTTCCTAATAAGAGTTTTCCAATGTTAGCTAAATATGCTCCTAAATGTGGTACTGATAGACTAATAAATAAGCGCACTTTTTCTCTAACAGCACTATCCATTATAGTTAGAGCCTTTTTTGTTACTAGCCCTCCCATACTATGAGAAATAAAAGATATTGATTGGTATTTACTTGCTGTATTCCTTGTTTCAAATTCAAGGCTATCAGCTATTGATTTTATACCAACATTAAATCCTTTTAAATCTTCCTTTGGTCTGTTTTTAAAAAAGCCTTTAATTAGGTTAATTATCTTAGTTAACCAATTGATTTTAAATATTTTTGTTCCATAATTGAATAGCGCAATGTCGAAATTCTCTTGTATTAGGTCTTTTCCATTCAAGATTTCAACAAACCTTTGGTCATTCCCTATCCAAGTATCACGTGAACCATTCAATCCGTGAACAAGAATTAATAAATGCTTATTATCTTCTTTTTTTGTTACAAATTCCATTTCGTTAAGTTATTTAATAGACCGTGGTTTTCCTGCATTACCTACAACGTGCGGATATCAGACATATGTCTGATATACATATTATGTCACATAGATAAATCTAACAATATTTTGATCTTTTGAAAAGATAACTCTTCGAAATCAGAAGTTGTGCTAGCGAGGTTACTGCCCCGCTGGCACAAATGGATGCTTGCACTAGGGATTGCTCAAATTACTTCAAAAAAGCCTTTATTTGGTTTCTAATATCGCCTTCGAGCTATCGCTGAATGGCACAGTGGCAACCCATGTTTTTTTGTCTTGATCTTTCACCCTGATTTTTATTGCATTGTTGTCTTGCGAAAGCACTTTTACTTTCATGGATTTTGGAGCCTTTTCCGAAGGTGCCAATACCCACACGAAGGTGCTGGTCGACTCGATGTCTGTAGCATATACCGATACATCATTTGGTACATAGTTATTGTATTCTCTGCTATACCAGCCTTGTATTTCGGGAGTTTCCTGGCCTTTTACCAGTTTAAGATCCCATTTTGTTTTTCCCACAGGAATGATCTGTAGGTTTCCACGATCATTGCCAGTCATGGATTTTTGACCCTTTTCGAGTGACACAGCACAGTCAGGGTGCCAATGCCACAGCGTTTCTATCTTGCGCGGACGGTCGGTTGTGACTTTATCTACCACGATCCAAAAGTTATCCCTAACGTAAAATAATGATCTTGAGTGTGTTGCATCTCCCTTCACGTCAATAAAACTGTCGAAATCGCTCCAGGCAAAATCAAAGTCCTCTGTGATTTTATAATTGCTTTCAGCCAATGGCTTTTCAGTCAATTTTGGTCCCGCTTCTTGTCCCGAACCATCGATCAAAACCACATTGTGACCTTGACTTCCCTTGGCATATCCCCGAAATTTCTTTGCCACATCGCCTGTATAAGCAAATCTACCCGCATCCACAAGCAAGTCACGACCATAAGCCGAAATGGAAATATGCAATTTGTCATTGTGCTGATGCCCACTGCCCCATGGACCAATGTCGAAAAACGACCATTGCGCATCTGCATCATACCCACTTCTGGAAATCAATTGTCCAGCCCAAGGAAAAATATTGGATGGCCCATTCTCCGGCTTTATGCCTTCTTTTCCATTTGTAGCAATGTACGTCCAATCATCGCGACCGTACTCCTTTGCCACGTTGATGATTCTATCCCGATTATAATCTAGATCTCCGTCATTGTTCAGCAATGCATGGCCATCTGGACGCATCACCATAGCCAAATAGCTCCACATATCTTCAATCTGCTTTGTAAAATAATCCGGCAAATCAACATTGGCACGAGAGCATATCGTATAGAACAGATAAAAATTATTCATTGCCACTTTATGATAGTGCGTGGTCAATTCAGTTTGTGTACCGTCGGGATATACCTGACCACGCATGCTTTCAGTCATCGTTTCGATAGAATATGCTAACCATTCATCAGTCCCTTTGTACTCAGGAAAATTTGTAGCTAGTGTCGCAAGTGCCGAAATTTCCATAGTGAGCCAATTGGTGTCGTTGTGAAAATTCCTACTGTAATGTGCATGATCCGGCAAACTGCTCAGCATTAACAAACGTGTTGCAGGAGAAGGATAGTCGCTATTCTGAAGTGAGTAAAATATACGTGACCAGCCTTTAGATCGAGCGGCAACTTCCAAACCCCTCCATACTGATGTATTACTTTTTACTCCGGGATAAGGCATACTTTTTATAATAAAATCCCGCAAGAACAAGTCAATGTACTCGGCGTATTTCGGGTTCCCCGTTTTAAAATAAACAGACAGCACATGGGTAATCTGCCTATGCCGGTTTGATAGCCAAGCCCATTCCCTATCGTTGTTTGGGCCTTTATAGTACCAGTCTCGATGTCCGTCTTCGCCATAAGGCACCTCGCCCCTTACGTTTTGTATCACAAAGACATTTGTCAATATCGTGTCAGAAAGTGCATCCGTTTTATTGGTTTGCTTTGGCTGTTCTCTCCTTAAATGTTGCGCAGTATTCCCATTTTTATAATAATCTAGAAGCAGGTGACAAGCTTTCGCAACGCTGTCGTCGGTGTAAGCATGCTTCACTCCCTCTAGCCCGGGATAATCAAGATTAAAAGCATCAAGCATTTCTCGCATCCGATCAGGATAAGCCTCAACAATTTCCTCTACTGTATCAAGATCCTTCCAACCAGTCTGGGCCATCGCTTGATTTGGAAAAAGCAGGTAAAATCCATGAAAAATAATTATGACTGACCAAAGGGATCTAATGTTAATCTTCATTTTTGTTAAGTTATTCCGTTTCAAATTTATGTAAATAAAGCTGTCCATGGCCATTTTAGCCATCAAAATTGACCTAAGGATTCCATGGATTTTAAGGGCTTTATTTGGTTTCTAATATCGCCTTCGAGCTTTCGCTAAATGGCACAGTGGCAACCCACTTCTTTTTGTCCTGATCTTTCACCCTGATCTTGATCACATCGCTGTCTTGCGAAAGCACTTTTACTTTCATGGATTTTGGAGCCTTTTCTGACGGTGCCAGCACCCACACGAACGTACTGGTCGACTTGATTTCTGTAGCATATACCGATACATCATTTGGCACATAGGTATTGTATTTATTGCTGTACCATCCTTGTACTTCCGGAGATTCTTGACCCTTTACAAGCTTAAGGTCCCACGTTGTTTTTCCCGCAGGAATGATCTGTAGGTTTCCGCGTTCATTCTGTGTTATGGATTTTTGGCCCTTTTCCAATGCAATAGTACAGTCAGGGTGCCAATGCCACAAGGTTTCTATCTTGCGCGAACGGTCTGTTTCAATCTTATCTACCACAATCCAAAAATTATTTCTAACATAAAACAATGATCTAGAATGCGTCACATCTCCCTCTACATCGATAAAACTATCGAAATCGCTCAAGGCAAAATCAAAATCTTCGACGATTTTATAATTGTTTTCAGCCAACGGCTCTTCGGCCAATTTTGGCCCTGCCGTCTGACCGGCTCCATCTATGAAAACCACGTTGTGTCCCAGGCTGCCCCTGGCATATCCCTGAAATTTGTCGGCCACCTCACCTGTATAAGCAAACCTACCTGCATCCACGATCAAATCGCGGCCATAAGCAGAAACAGAGATATGCAATTTGTCGTTGTGCTGATGACCACTGCCCCATGGACCAATGTCGAAGAACGACCATTGTGCGTCCGCATCGTACCCACTTCTGGAGATCAAATGTCCCGCCCAAGGAAAAAGGTTGGATGGGCCGTTTTCCGGCTTTGCACCTTCTTTTCCGTTCGTAGCGATGTACATCCAGTCATCGTGTGCATACTCTTTAGCTACTTCTATAATTCTATCCCGATTATAATCCAAATCTCCATCATTATTTAGCAAGGCATGTCCGTCTGGACGCATCACCAATGCCAAATAGTTCCACATATTTTCAATCTGCTCCGTAAAATAATCCGGCAATTCAAAATTGGCCTGATTGCAAATCGTATAGAACAGATAAAAATTATACAAAGCAACCCAGTGGTAATGGGTCGTCAATTCCGTTTGAGCTCCATCAGGATATACCTGCATCTTCAAACTTTCTGTCATCATGTCAATGCTATATTTCAGCCATTCCGGCGATTGCTTATATTCAGGCCAGGAAGTTGCAACAGTCGCCAGCCCAGTCATTTCCATTGTTAACCAATTATTTGATCCATGGAAATTTCGTGCATAATGTGCATGCTCAGGCATAGAGCTCAATATGAGCAATTGCGTGGCAGGCGAAATGTAATCTGTATTTATCAATTCAAAAAATATTTTTGACCAAGCCTTTTCGCGGAAACTAATCTCCAATCCTCTCCACATGGCGGTGCTGCTTTTTACAGCCGGATACGGCAAACTTTCCAATATCCAATCTTTAATAAATTGATCTATATATCGGGCATAAATCGGGTTTCCTGTTTTATAATACACTCCTAACGCAGTGAGAATTGGCCAATGACGATTGAGCGACCATGCCCATTCCTTGTCATCATCAGGCCCTCTATATTTCCAATCCAGATGCCCATCTGCTACTTCAGGCACCTTGGCTGTAATCTGATAAAATGTAAAAGTATTTTGCAGGATTGAGCTCGCATTTTCATCTATTCTTTGGGAAACAGGGGGCTGCTCCTTGCGCAAATGTTCTGAAGTATTTCCGTTTTTATAATAGTCCAAAAGCAAGTGGCAAGCCTTAGTAATGCTATCATTGGCATATGCCTGCATCACCTCTTCCAACCCTGGGTAATCAAGATTAAAAGCTTTGAGCATTGTCTTCATCCGATCAGGATAAGCCTCCACAATTTCTTCTACCGTGTTAATTTTTTTCCAATCACCCTGCGCCATCGCTTGCAATGGAAAAAGCATATAAAATCCATGAAGAATAATCATGGCGGCTATCAGGGCTTTTGAGCTAATGTTCATTCTAATCGTCTGTTACTTTTGTAATTTATATAGATAAAGCCGACTTGGAGCCGGCCAAGGTTTTGGTCTGGGTCTGTCTCTGTTTCTGGGAATGGTCTCCCATTTCAAAATATACCTCACATTTTCTTCGCCGGCATCTCCAAGGTCGCCAACAGTTCTAATCGCCATTTCGGGGAAGCCTCCTTCCAGCTTCAGTGTTTCTGCCAATGGCTCAGCTTTCAGCACTTGACCTATTGGCTTCAATTTTTTATTTAATAAAATAGTCCCATTTCCATATTTGATGTGCCAATAATCTACTTCAAACATTCCGTCATCCCGCTGACTAAATCCCTTAATACTAACATCTACATTAATGCTTCCATTTCCTGAAAATTCCCACCGGTAATCCCAATCCGTAATTTGCTTTGATACCCACTTTTTGCCTTTAATACTGGCCACATAAAACTGAGTATTCCCAACTTCATCGAATTTATGGTAAACAAAATGAGGTTTATTTTTCTCATCAAGACATAATTTCGCTGCCAAATTTATAATGCCGCCCTCTACAGGAATCGGGTCAACTATCACGGATTTTTTATCCAATGTAGCAGGAAGTTCAATGGATTCACCAAAAGCATTGTACCAGTTTTTCAGATCGGGGCTTTTCATGTATGACAAGTCGTGGTTGGTAGAGCAATCCGGGGTATCGCGCCACACCCAATAGACATGATACCAGCCGTCAGCAAGGATATTGGGCTGCGATTGGTAAGCATTCATTAAGCCTTGTCCGTCAGTGAGCGGGGTGTCTAGCAGACGGGACCACTGCTTCGTTTCTGTAGAATAGATATTGTAAATCTCATTGCCATTGCCGCTGCCGCCATCCCGATATTGGAAAATCAGCTCATTTTCCTTAGTATTCATAAAGTGTGGATAGGTGCAGCGCTCTTCATTTGGCCCGACCAAGGTCATCTGCTGTTGCAACGTAAAAATATCATCGGGTGCTGTACTTTTGAAATAGGTAATAGGATGTACATGCATGTTTCCCGAAAGGTGGATAAAGCCATCTTTATCCATGCCGAGCGTGACAGAATTATGACTATCCCATTTGAGAACGGTACTCGTGCCACCATGGGTTTCACGCGATGTCGGAGGCATCACATGCAAATCGAATTTCTCATCGTCAAGATTACGCTGGCCAACCACCATGTTTCTATTGGCATTATAGTAAGCAATATATTGTCTATCTCCGTGCGTGAGCAGGCTAAAACCGACAGGGTGACCTGCCCAAACTTTGTCAATTGCTATCTTTTGGATGATAGATTCACTATTGCCTGATTCATCAATAGTCTTTTGCTTTTTGTCTTGGGCAAAAGCACCGGAAACCCATGAAACTAGAGCAATGTATAGTAATAATTTTTTCATTTTTGGGCTATTTCGTTATGTATAATATTCTGATTTATAACACTCGTATTTTTTCAATCCCCCGCTCCATTCCAAAAGTAATTTTCTGTTAAAAGAGGCTGTGAGGACAGGCATTTTATTCCCCCACCAAACGCACTTTTATTTCCCCTTTATTATCCTCTAAAATCCATGCAGGAATTCTTAGTTCTATCCTTTTGAGGTTTTCAATTTGTCGATCTAATTTAAGTGGGGCCGGATAGAGTGAAATCACCGATAAGGTGAGTTCAGGATGTGACAGATTTTCCAACTTGAGGGTTTTTCCATCCTGAGTTAAAACAGCTCCACCATTCACAATCTCAACATCAGCCTGAGTCATAAGTTGCCAAGTGATCATCTTCGTAGAATCATTGGTTTCGATATCATCTTGAATGATAATAGACGTTGGACTGTCCTTTGTGAATTTTCTCGTGACACGCTTCAATTGACCGGCAAAAGTCGGTGACATATCAAGGGTTGCCTCAGGTTGCTCCCCATCCTTAAAGTCCAAGAATGTTGCCTTGCCATCTACCACATGTAGCTGATCATTTACCGTCAGGGTGCTATGTCCATAGTTATTTTTTGTTAGCAATGTCCAACGCTCACATTCCTGACATCTGGACCATAGATTGAATCCTGTTTTTTCCAAATCATTATAACTTTGGTTGCCGGGGTCGACCACCCATCGCACGCCGTTAAGCTCAAAAATAAATGAGCCACCATCCATATTTCCATGGTTTACTGTGCCACGACCTCCTTTTCCTCCGAAATAATAATGGTGAGGATCATCTTCTTCACTTCTGAAAATCACAATAGGATTTGATCCATCACCTTTCCAGGCTGTTGGTGCCTTTTGCTCTCCCATAGGCTCAAACTGAGATATCCAAACCAATCCTGCTCCATCCAAGCGGCTTAATTTGCCCATAGCATCAGGAGACATGAGAAATCTTTCCTTTTCAAAAAAGGCACTATTCCCACTTTTGGTCGCAAACCACGCTAATGTTACATCGCCCTTTTCGCTACGGCGATCACCACAATCTGCAAAATTATAATACCATCCGGAAGGCGCATTCATCAAAGACCTGAATGTCGCACTCTTTTGAAATGCAGGATAATCTGCCAAGCCAAAATTCGTTCCAAAGGCACTTTCCAGCATGGCAGCAGTGATCACAGAAAAGCTAGTACCATACCCCCAATAAGTTGATCCTTCCGGATAAACACCATCTGGACCATATTCTATTAAAGCGTGTGGCATTCCATCCAGCGAACGCTTGATGGTTTTTGCAGCCAATTCCGGGTCTTTTTCAGCAATGACGATTGATGCAGCAATCATGCCTCCATTGCACACCTGATTCCAATTATTGCTCCCTGTAACCCATCCAGTATTTCCCTCCTTATTATAACTCGGCTTGATGCCCTTTTCTATCAAAGCCGTTTGGGCCAGTTCTATTGTTGACGAGGGCAATTTACCTGCCGTCCAGTCAAGGGCAATCGCCACAGCCATCGACATCTCCGCCACATCGAGATAATGGGAAGGATTCCAGTCAGAAAAATGGCAAACTGCCACGACTTCATTATTAATTCGCTCAAGAATTTCGGGGTCTTTTTCGATACGATATACCATGCCAAGCATATTAACTCGATAAAGCATCTCCCGGGAAACTGACAGCAATCGGCGTCCAATCTTTATTCTTTCCAGATAGGGTTTTTGTACAATTTCTGCCGCATTGAGCTGAATGGCTTTGTACATATTTTGCACGACAGGATCCGATTTCAATTTTTTCTTTAGTTCCTTTTCAATTTTAGCATTGAGTACCAGTCTTGGTTGTGATTTTCGCAGATGCGACTTGAGATATTTTACTGATATTGGATTTTCCAATTGTGGTAGTTCTTCATCTGCAGCAATAACAACGGCGTTGAAGGATAAAAAAAGCATCAAGCAAGCGATGCTGAATAAAAATTGCATTTGACTTTTCATCTGTTTATAATTTTTTAAGTTTAGTAATACCAAGGCTCATAACCATGCCCTAGTGTGTCCTTATTTGCTCCGGCCATGCCGGTTTCATGTTCTCTGGGTTTATTATTTTATTTAGAATGCTAAAGCGAATATCCTATCACTTTTGACATCCCATTTTCTTTTATTCTTAATTTAATTTCGTCTGAACCTATCTCAGGTTTTCCAATCAACTTGATTTTCACTTTTGGAACTTCACTTTTATAAGGAGCTACAAGTGTGATAAAACGAATACCTTTTTGGTTTGAGCTTTTCTCGATATGAAACCCATAGGCCGGTCTAGGCATCTTTTTTGTATATTCAAACGACACTTGCCCTTCCTCTTCCAAGAGTTGTAAACCCTTCTGTTTTTCGGTTTTCACAAACACATTCCACCCTTCAGCGAAATCTGTGCTAAAAGCCATCTTTTTTCCATGAAATTCCGACTCTCCGGGAGCCAATTGAAAATGTAATCCTACATCTCCACTCCCCTCACCTATTGCCTCATCCACAATTATAAAATATCTTTTATCGACAAAAAATACAGCTCGTCGATGCGTCAGATTATCATAACTACCGTTTTCCACTACCAAAACACCCAAATCATTGTTAGGTTTCCAAGATAATAATTTGGGTTTATATTTGGTATTTTTACCATTCAATGTCAAGGTTTGGTGCACTTTGGTTTGTCTAAACCATTTGCGATTTTCCTGATCTCCATTATAGATGTAGCTGCCTGCATCGGGCATTAGATTTCGTCCTCCGGCATATAAATCAAACGTTCCATTGTCGGGCTGACTATGACCTCCACCATCAGGGCCACACTTGAGCACCAAACAAATAGCCTCATTATTCCAGCCACTTCTCATGGAATACAGGCCACTTTCCTTGAGTGCAAATGCCGTTTGATCCGGCATGCTTCCCTCCTTTCCATCAGTTGCCAAATACAAAAAATCTTCACGATCAAATAATTTGGCCCACTCCATAAATTTTTCTTTGTGCTGTCCCGGTTTGCCTTCCCAAGCATCGCCAAACTGCACATTTGTACCATTCGGCAAACCGATTTTCATGGGAATGTCACACATTTTTTGAATGGTATTGAGATATGAGTTGGGAAAGGCACTATCTATATTATTCATTTTAGCCAACTCATAGGTACGCATAAACCAACCTATGCATCCCATATGATACCCAATGGCTAGTTCACGCTGGTGGCCATCAGGATAAACTTGAAGACTAATCTCATCATTAAACCGTCGAAAAGCCTCTTTTTTCCATGAATCTGAAAGTTGAAACTCGGGGAAGGTGATGGCGATAAAAGCCAGACCCTCTGCCTCCATCAACCCCCAATTGCTGCCAGAGGTATACTTTGTCATGAGATATTCGGCATGGTCGAAGCAGCTATTCAAGAAAGTAACTAAGACATCTGGGGTGAAAGATGGTGAATCAATGAAGCGTTGATACAATCCTGTCCAGCTACGACCTCGGATTCCTGCTTCTATGGATCTCCAGGCATATTGATGCTCAGCGTCATTCGGATTCTTTGCAGCCCAGTCTATCAATTGACTACACCATTCTTTAGCATATTTTTCATCAGCGGTATGCCAATAGGCACGGCCCATGGCATTCCAGAAGTACATCCTGTTCAATTGCCAGACCCATTCCATATCAGGAACAGGACGTGTATTCCAATCAATATCATCGCCACAAAAAAAAGAAGGGTATGCAGGTTGGCCTACAAATTTATGATCCAATGCGTCATTGGCATATTTAAAATCTTTTTCAGAAGCATAATTTCCTATAAACTTGCTTTTTTCAAATCGATCAATCGGATGTTTTATGATCGTTCTAGAACGAAAGTAGGTCAGTAATTCCTCTACGCATTTTTCAGGATCGTCTATGGATTTTTTAACCTTTTCTAGTCCTCTAGTATCGAGGTTGAGCCGCGAGAGCAGAAGGGCCATTTGCTGATCAACTTTTTCTTTTGGTATGTTAGGCTGAGTTTTTCCAATTTGGAAAAACAAACAAACGATTAACGTTTGGTGCAATATATTTTTACTGATAAAACGAAAAGTTATTGGGTGAGACATTATTGTCTTTTGAAAAAATAGCGTAGAAAGCAAAGCCGTAACTACCTAAGCAATTACGGCTTTAAATTTATTATTAACAGATTTTAAAACCTATTAAAATTATTATTCGCTCCCCCATCCCGGAGTTTGCCCAAGGTTTGGATTTTGTGACAATGAATTCAAAGGCATTGGCCACAGATAGTGCTTGTTCTCATCAAATACCGGAGTTTCATAATCAGTTCCTTGATAAACCTCAAGGTATTCAACATCATTGCCAAAAACGTCTTTAGTAACGGAACTCCCAACAGTAACATCACCATTAGGATCGACTGCAGCCTTGTTAGCAGCATCCCAACGCATGCCATAATCCTTTATTTCTAGCTTTTTACCTTGCTTCCAGCGTCTTAGATCATCATAGCGAAAACCTTCCATAAACAATTCAACACGACGCTCTCTACGTATTTCGGCAAGTACCGCTGTGATGCCATCATTGGCATATCTTGGATCCATTTGAGGATTCTCAACTAAGTGTGCCATTCCTACTCTGTCCCGAAGTAAATTGATGCTAATGTCCAAGTCAACCTGAGAAATTGATCCACCACCTAATTCTGCAGTTGCCTCAGCATAGTTTAGCAATGCTTCAGCAAATCGCATCGTAATCGCAGGAGTTTGTGATGAATTATAGGAAGCATAAGCAGCACCGGCATCAAAGGTTTTAATAACGTGATATCCGGTATAGGTGGTTTGACCACCGGACATCCCTATGACTCTGGGATAAATGTAAACATCCGGTGCATGATTACCATAATTATAAATGGCTTGATCATCCGGGTGAAGTATAGTTTGTCTTAGTCTTGGATCCCGGTTTTCAAAAATGTTTTTATACTCTTCATCACCCATATACTCACCTGAAAGTGTAATAGGCAAACCATCAGTACACAAATAATCCTCTACCATAGCCTTAGTCATTCCACCGTTGTACCCTCTGTGATAACTTTGGGTATGATTAGTGAATATACCTCTTTCATACCTTCTCCAATAAATTACCTCAGGGTTTCCTGCAAGATCGTCAGTAATGCGGTGAAGTGCATTGTATTCAGCACCAGCCGGGCCTTGATACAACGAATATGGGCCGCTATCCATTAACTCTTTTGCTGCATTTTTTGCTTCAGTTAGCCACATGTCAGCATCAGAACCAACACCATGATACTTTCGCCAGGTTCCCTCAAATAAACAAACCCGTGATTTTACTAGCAATGCACCCCATCGGTTTATTCTTCCTGGAGCATTTCCATCACCCCAATCATCAGGGATATTAACAACAGCAAAATTAAGATCGGCCAACACGTTAGCCATCACGGTCTGACGATCATCGCGTTCTCCATTAAGTATATCTTCATCATCGATATTCAACTCTGATTCATACCACTGTGCAGCACCAAATTTTGAAATCTTATCTGCGTAAAACCAACCTCTCATTAAGCGGGCTTCGCCGATATACTTGTTTCTTACTTCTTCAGATACATCAGCGGTACCATAGTTATCCATACCAACATTGACAGCTCTTACAAAGTCCCATCCACGCCAGCCATACCATGCTGCCCCATTGGAAATAGTATGTTTACCTGCACGTTTCCTGGCATACTCGTTGTGTCGTGAGTGCCGTGGGGCAGTGTTGTCAGAAAAACCCGACATATTCCAGATACCGTACCTGTGGCTATCAAAGCCATCATCGAATCCCATAAAAATAGGGACATCGTTGTCATCTCGAACAAGGTTATACAAACTATTGTTGTATACCACTAAATCATTTTCCGTATTCCAGAAAGACTCATTACTGATTTCATCCAGAGGTTGTCTATCCAGAAATGCATCGTTGCAACTATAAGACAAGAATGTCGCAATAATTACCATACAAATTTTTATTATATGCTTTTTCATTTTGTTTTCTTTTTAGTTACTAGAATGTTACATTCAAACCTACTGAATAAACGCGTTGCTTATAATATTCCTGCGTCAATGTTGGTCTTACTTCAGGATCAAGTGGCTTGCGCATTTTTGTAGCTTCCCACAAATTCTGCCCCGAGAAATAAACTTGGGCTCTAACCATTCCCACCTTACTGGCAATATCTGCTGGCAAAGAATATGAAAACGTCAAATTTTTCAATCTGATATAAGAAGCATCCTGCACATAACGGCTTTGTGCTTGTACATTCTGCTTCGTATTAGTAGATATGTGTGGTGCTGGGAAATAAGCATCAGGATTATCTTCACTCCATGTATCTGTCAAATAATACTTCTCTACATGGCCTGCATTAAATGGATAAAATGCTACCCAATTGCCATTTGGTGGCCAATATTGATATTTGCCTACTCCTTGGAAAAAGAACCCTAGAGAAAATGCTTTGTATCCAACATTTAAAGGTATTCCAAATGTATATCGTGGCCTTTCATTGGCAATAATTTTCAAATCACCATGATTATCAAGGGTTCGATCACCCTGCGTAATATTTCCATCGCCATCGAGGTCGGCATAGCGAATATCACCTGGTCTCCAATTGGAGCCATCTTGAACTTCATTCTGAGTTGCGGCATTATCTACCTCTTCTTGTGTCTGGAAAATTCCTTGTGTTTCATATCCCCATCTTTCACCAATGGTCATTCCTACATAATATTCAGTATTGTCGGTATTATCAGGAAGTGCGCCAGTTGGATTATCGTATGCAGTAACCTTAGTGATATTGTCCGCTAAAGCAAGGCCAACTGAATAGTTCCAATTGGCATTGATCCTGTTTTTCCAATTAGCTTCCAATTCCCAACCTTTGGTTCGTAAATCAGCTGCATTTGCATCTGGAGCACTTGTTCCCAAAATTTCAGGATAGGTAACACCCATCAACATATCTTTGGTGTCCCTGGTATACAAATCAAAGGAGAAGTTTAACCTACTATTTAACATAGCGATATCTAATCCCAGGTTTTTACTTACAACAGTTTCCCATGTCAAAGTAGGGCTTACCAAACCTGCAGCAGATACATAAGGCGTTCGCGAACCTGCAGACATCATATAAGGGGAGGTTGCGGATCCCATTGTTGGGATATATGGATAATAATTACTTCCTAGCAACTGGTTGCCCAATGTTCCATAAGAGGCTCTGACTTTCAAATTATCTAACCATCCTGACGTACTACTCATAAATGATTCATTAGAAATCCTCCACCCTGCTGAAAATGATGGGAAGAATCCAAAACGGTCATCTTTTGGAAACCTGGAAGTACCATCATACCGACCATTGAGTTCTATTAAGTATCTGTCCTTATATATGTAATTAACCCGGTAAAATGCACCTCTTAAAGCGACATGTGATTTCCCTCCATAGGTTTGCTGATTACCAGTTGTAGCATTTAGATCTGTTATACCAGGAGTAATCAAACTAAAAGCTTGGGCTCGAATGTATTGATTCTCTCCCCATTCCTGATTGAAACCTACCATGGCTTTGAAATAGTGTCCATTATCATTCTCCATCGTATAATCAGCATAGGTATTAAAAGTGTAATACTGGTTGTTATCAGAACGGTTATTGATATAGTCAGTAGCACTAAACCCATTACCAATTACCAATGCATTCAGATCCGTATTTTCAATTACATCCACCTTGCTTCGTACATCCTGATCATCTGCATAGTACAAATTAGCAGTAAAATCCGCCCTTATTTTCAATCCTTTTAATGGTGAAATAGTTGCTCCTTGAGTTATTGTAGCATTATTCTTTGCAAAGGTATCACGTCCACCTTGTTCCAGGTAAGGAAGGAAGTTGACACTCTGAAAATGCATACCAATGTACTCGGCATAGTCATCATGATCTCCTGGAGTTAAATAGTAATCCAAATCTGGAAAAGTAATGGGGTTAATAGGATTTACACGGGCAGTAGTATTGATATTTACATCCCAGTTGTAAAAGTGAGGTTTGTCACTTTTTTCCAAACTCATCAAAATCCTACTATCCATCCTTAACCATTTATTAATCTCATATTCACCTTTCATCAAGGCATTGTATCGCTCGAAATTCTCATTTTTCTCCTTGTTTTTCAGGTAGCCATCTTTGTTCAAATAGCCAAACGAAACGTAGTAAGAGGCTTTATCTGTGCCTCCAGAAATACTCAAGTCATATTTCTGCTGTGGAGCAAATTCGGTAATGATTTTATCCTGATAATTATTGTATCCATAAAAACGAAGACTTCCGTTAAACACACCCCAAGCCAAATCGTCTTTTTGATCAGCTGGAGCCTCACTCCAGGCCTTGGTTCCATCTAAATAATCTTGATCAAATCCGTTTCCATTTGTACGATAAGTAGCCAGGTCCCTCGCCGTTACATAGTCGTAGGGGTCTGTAATTGGATCAATAAACATGATGGGTTTTGCCGCGGCAAATTCAGCACCAAAAGAAACATTCATTTTACCGGACTTTCCACTTTTGGTCTCAACGAGTACCACACCAAATGCTGCCCTGGCCCCATAAACCGCTGCTGCTGCAGCATCCTTCAATACACTGATATTTTCTATATCACTTGGATTGAGTCGGTTGATATTGCCCGGCACACCGTCAATAAGCACAAGTGGTGAGCCACCATTAATAGATTCATATCCTCGGATATTGAAATCAGTTCTTGTATCAGAAGGGTCACCATTTCTAATTGTTATGTTAAGATTTGGAATCACTCCCTGAAGGCCTTCACCAGCATTTACTATTGGTCTATTCTCGAGTACTTCTCCTTTAGCTGTTCCTACAGCACCGGTCAGATTCACTTTTTGTTGCGTGCCATAACCTACAACAACAATTTCGTCTAAAGAAGTCACATCTGGCTCCATCGCGAGATTTATCGATGATTGTGTTCCAATAGCAACCTCTTGGGTAAGAAAGCCAACTGAACTAAATACAAGGAATTCTCCATTATCAGGAACGTTCAGTGAGTAATTTCCATCGATATCAGTCACGGTACCTGTTGAAGTTCCTTTTACGATAACGTTTGCACCAGGAAGCCCTAGTTGATCTTCAGATGAAATAATTTTACCAGTAATTGCTCGACCTTGAAACTCTTCCTCATTGATCTCAACAGCTTTTATATGAATATTACTATTCACTTGCTTAAATTCCACTTTTGCACTTTTTGCAATTTCTAGAAGTACTTGATCCAGCGATTGGTTTTTAGCCTTTATATTTATCCCAGCTCTTTTAAGGATATCTTGCTCTTCGAAAGTAAAGTTAAAGGATGTTTTTGATTCGATTTCTCTGATGGCATCTTCTAAAGATGCATCATGTAGTTTTACACTAACATTGATGTCTTTCACACTTTTATACTGTGCATTTCCATCTTCTGCGATCAAGGTTGTCAAACTAACCAATAGGATCGCAAATCCATACATTGTTCGTTTAATGACCATAATTAATAGTCTCAGTAAATCATTTTTCATAATTTGCATTTAGTTAATTAATTGAATAATTGATTAATCATCTGGTGTACCAAAAAGTGTATATGCGCCAACATGATTACTTTTTGGTCACCTTTTTTTGTTGCCTTTTTTATACCATATGATGTTTTTTTTAGTTTAACATGAGTTTTATTTTTTTACCTTCAATTTCAAAAGAACAATCCTTAACATAACTAATCCCCCTCAGCACATTCTCAAGGCTTTGATTTTCAAATTTACCTGAATAAGTCCATGACTTGAATCTATTGAATTTAGCACTGCGCTTAATAAATATTTCAACATCATACCAAGTTTCTAAAGTGTTCACTATTTCGTCAATACTCGCTTGCTCAAAATATATAATCCCATCTTTCCATGAAGAAATGGCCAATGGGTTAAATTTTTGCTTTTGGAATAAGCTATCATTTGTATAGACCAATTGCTCTCCAGGCAAAAGGTTAATTAGACTGATCACGGTATCTGTCTGCATTTCCACCGCTACTAAACCGGTAATCAACGATACTTTGGTAATTTGCTTTTCTTCGGCCAACTGAATATTAAATGAAGTTCCCAATGCAGTTGTGGTTACGTCTCCGCTAACTACCGAAAATGGTCGTTTAGCATCCTTTGCTACTTCAAAAAATGCCTCTCCCTTTAGTGTAACACGCCTTGAAGAATCGGTAAAGTGCCTTGGGTAACGCAAACTACTGTTTGCATTGAGCGTTATTTTCGTGCCATCTTCCAGCCTGAAAGTTAAATGCTGACCGTTATGTGTTTTTTTAACTTTATACTGAACTCGCTGAGGTTCTGAATTTTCTATTGCGATGGATTTGAAAAGTAACAAAGGGATTATTAAAAGTGTGATTATTGCAGCATATCTTAGAAAAGGATAATTCCTAAAAATACTTTTGTACCAGTAATTATTTACGGTATCTGAAAGCTGCTTTTTTTTATTGGGCATATGCCCATCCAACGTGCTGTCCAGCAAATTCTGGAATATTTTCTCCCTAGCTCCCAGCAACACATCTTTTTCATTATCAGATTCGTCCCAAACCTCTCTTGCCCAATCAGTATCCCTATCCGGATTATCTAACCATTTTTTAAATTCATCATACTCCTCCTTAGATATATCTCCTTGCATATATCGTTTAAGAAAAACCTTGTCGTAGCTATTTTTCATTACTTTGCCTTGTTATGTATTATTACGAATCGTAACCCATCTTACCCCCACTCAAGGTTTATATTTTTTTTAATTCTGAATATTGAGGTTCGAACTGTTGATAACACAATCCCCCTCAAATCACTTATTAAAACTCGTTCTCACAGACTTTCATGGAAAAATGACGGTTTTTAAGCTTCGCTAATAATGGACATTTTTATAAATTGACATATTGATCTACACGCGGATTTACTACTTTCGTATTGAAGATTTAATAATCATCTTAAAAAGCCCGATAAATCCATGAATACATCTTCAGACATAAAGGACAAGGTTATTTTCGTCACTGGCGGATCGGGGCTCATTGGTGGCTCTATGGGCGAAAGCATGGCTCAAGCAGGCGCTAAGGTAGTTTTCACTTATAAAACTGGAAGTGCAGCCAATAAAAAAGCAGATGCTCTGAATGCATCCGGTCTTCAAGCCATGGCAGTAGAAGTAGATGTTTTGGATGAAAAAAACATCGAAAAATCCATGAAGACAGTCTTGCAAAAGTGGGGTAAAATTGATGTACTAGTCAATGCTGCTGGAGGGCACGTACCAGGAACCGTGCTGACACCAGACCAAACAATCTTTGATGCGCCTGTCGAAAGCATTCGTAAAACCATGGATTTAAACCTCTTTGGCACGGTGATTCCTACGATGATCATCGGTAAGCTTATGGCCGAGCAAGGGTTTGGAAGCATTATCAATATTTCTTCCATGGCTTCTACGCAATCGATCACAAGAGTTTTAGGCTACAGCATGGCAAAAGCAAGCATTGATATTTTTACAAAATGGATGGCAATGGAAGTTGCTACAAAATTTGGAGATGGTATCCGCGTCAATGCTATTTCTCCGGGTTTTTTTATTAGCAAACAAAACAAAGCAGTGCTACTTGATGATGATGGCAACTATACTGATAGGTCTAAAAAGATCATTGCAAATACCCCAATGTCGAGATTTGGCGATCCAAAAGAGCTCAACGGAATCGTGCATTTTCTAGCTAGTGATGCCTCTAAATTCGTGACAGGAACAGTAATCCCTGTAGATGGCGGCTTCAGTTCATTTAGTGGCGTGTGATGGAGCAGCTGCGCTTTTTACAATCATGGAGATGGTTTGGCCCTGCCGATCCAATAACCTTGGAGGCCATTCAAAAAACTTCTGCAAAAGGCATTGTGACTGCATTGCACCACATTCCCAATGGAGAAGTTTGGGAAATCGATGAAATCCAAAAACGCCTATCCCTACTTAAAAAACATGGATTTACTTGGTCTGTAGTAGAAAGTCTTCCTGTGCATGAGCAGATCAAGTACAATGGTCCCGACCGCGAATCAATCATCCGACACTACAAACAAAGTCTTGCCAATCTGGGAAAATGCGGAGTAACAAAAGTGTGTTACAACTTTATGCCTGTGATAGATTGGGTACGCACCGACCTCGAATATCCATGGAAAAACCATGGAATTTCCATGCTTTTTGACTACCCCACATTTGTTGCCTTCGACGTATTTATCCTACCACGGCCCAATGCCGCCCACGATTATCCAGATAGTCTTCTAGACCAAGCTGAGAAATTATACAGCAAAATGGATGAGCGAAAAAAGGAAACCTTGGCGCATAATATCATTGTGGTCACGCAAGGATTTATTGACGGAGGAGTCGGTAATGTGCTGGATTATAAAAAGGAATTTTTGAGAAGATTGGAATTGTACTGCGAAGTAGATACAAATACTTTGCGTGAAAATCTCCTTCATTTTCTACATGAAATCGTACCTGTTGCTGAAGAATTTGGCATTCAAATGTGCCTACATCCTGATGATCCTCCGTTTCCGGTTCTTGGACTGCCCCGCATTGCCGGCACGCTTGAGGATTTTCAATGGATTATGGAGCAGCAGCTATCGCCGTCCAATGGCATTACTTTTTGTAGCGGATCACTTTCTTCCAGAGCAGATAATGACCTTATAGCGTTTTTAAAAAGTCTTGGCAGCAGAGTTCATTTCGCGCACCTCCGTAACACAACAATCTTGGATGAAAAAGGAAGCTTTTGTGAGTCCGGTCATTTGGAAGGCGGGGCAGACATAGAACAGATCATCCGATTGCTACATGCAGAAATGACACGCAGACAAATTTCAGGTGATCAAAACCATCAAATTCCCATGCGTCCTGATCATGGATTGAAGCTGCAAAAAGACCTAAAAGTCCATGCCAACCCAGGTTATCCTTATTATGGTAGAATCAAAGGATTAGAGGAATTGTCGGCCTTGGAAGATAAGATTCTTAACCAAGGATAATTCAATCCGAGTCAATTTTAAAAATTTAATTATCCATTCTTTTCATTGGATGTGTCATTGGGATAAATGTAATTTTGCACACTGAAATTTTTACGGTTTCACATTAGAAAAATTAAATATTTAATTCATGGATTTCAACTGGTTTGAGTACGTAATACTCCCTCTATTTATATTATTGGCGCGTGTGGTAGATGTGTCGATGGACACGATTCGGGTTATTTTGGTAACGAAAGGTTATCGGAAAATGGCACCGGTGATTGGGTTTGTACAAGCACTTATCTGGCTGGTGACAATTACCAGAATCATGGTGCACCTTGACAATCCATTGGCTTATGTGGGATATGCCGGAGGGTTTGGATTGGGGACATATATTGGTATGTTGATCGAGGGCAAACTCGCTCTTGGGTATGAACTGATCAGGGTAATTACCAAAGTGGGTGCGGACGACCTCATAAATAAACTCAGGGAAAAAGGCTATCCCGTTACTTCTGTGTCAGGGCAAGGTCGGGATGGTGAGGTTGGCGTGCTTTTCGTCATCATGAAGCGGAAGGTGAACAAGGATGTAATCAGCATCATCCATGAATTTAACCCGAACGCATTCTATACGATTGAAGACATGCGATTTGTGAGCAGCAGCTCACTGCTCACCCCTGCACGCAAACCTTTCCGGTTTGGGCTTATAAGCCGTTAAAATCATGAATTTTGAGTCCTTTTAAAGATTCAACCAATAGGTAAGTTTGATCGCCAGTGCCCTGAATTTTGGTCGGTTAAAATCTATGAACCTGTTATCAATTCCTGCAAAGTAGTTGTCTGTATAAACAATATATAGATCAGAAACAGGCTGATAGCGCCATTGAAATCTTGTATTTACATTCATATTATTTATTTGGCTGTTGTATTGAATATAAGTTGTCCAGAAGATATTTTTGGTAAACGTAAAATCAAATTTTGGCCCTATTAGATATAGATTCGAATCATTGTAAGGCTCTGGTAGCCGGATCCGGTTATATTCAAAATTAACGGAGGTCACTGCCCACGGAATGAATCGATATGATAATGTTCCTTCCAAATTCACCCTCGTCCCATTAAAATACTGTCCTGATTTTGTACTAAATTCATAAAAGAAAGATTTGCGCTTGCTAGATTTGTATTCAGCTTCGATGTAATTATATGCATACTCTGAATCTTCCGGCAATTTGAGTCCATCACTTCCACTGGGGTCAAATGATCTAAATAAATAGATATACTGCCTACGTAGGCTCATGTTAAATTCGGCTGTATTCCTGAAGTCGATTCTATACCTTAAGTTGATGTCCCAATCTGTATTTCCATACGTCTTGTTGCCCAATACATCAAAATCGAACCCAGGAGCATGGGATTGAATGGGTCCTTTGGATGGATATAAATTGTAGTAGACCGTACTGCGAAGTTGATGGAAATCTGTTCTGGGTGTAAAACCTGCTTCCGGATTGTAATTAGCTCCAATTGACTGGTAATCGCTGTTGATTTGCCATCTGTAGGTCTGATAATTGGCAGTAGCACCATAAGAAAAAGTAGAGTCCATTCCATCCGGATCAAATGAGTGATGATAGTATCCCTTGCCGCTCCATTTAGCGTCAGGGGTTGCGAGATTCAAGTCCACTGCCACAGTCCTGTTCCAGGCAGCAGGGTTTGTTGTAAAATCTCCACCGATAGAATCTTGAAATGCTTGTTTGCTTACGATCATTGCCGCAATATTCGATCTCTGTCCGATGCGATGCTGCACAGAGGCAACGGTATAATTCGTAGATGGCAGATTGATGTCTTTTTCTTCAGCAGCCTGTATGGACATCACACCTACACGCCACTTGTTGTTTATATTGCCACTCATTCTTCCACCAAAATATAGTGGGTTCATAATATTCGTTCCGGTAGAGGTGTCTCGGGCTACTCCAATCCTTCTCGAAAAAAAAGGTCTGGCATCACTTGATCCGAAGGAAGCGAACAAGTCTGCGTTTTCTAGGAAGAACTGTCTTTGTTCTGGAAAATAGATTTCAAATCTATCCAGATTAGTGACTTGTTGATCTGTTTCAACCTGAGAGAAATCCGGGTTTACTGTGAGGTCAAGATTCAGCGAGGAAGAAAGCGCAATTTTCGCATCGCCGCCAATGCTGAATTTTGTCTGGGAGGGTGTTTGTCCTTCATGATCTTTGGAGGTTTTGACTGCCATATATGGAATAAGCGAAATATTCTGACCCGGATTCTGGAGCGGTTTGTCCCATTTCAATTCTTTGTTAAAAGACAGATTGAGCACTTCTAAATTTCTAGGTATGGGAGCCCAGGTTGATTTTTCTTCATAATGGCTATCTATTCGGTAAAAGTTAATCAGCCACGAATCCATATTTTCTTTATATCTAATCGTCTTAAATGGAATGGCCATTTCTGCAATCCAATACTCATCGTATATTTTTGCTTCGGAATACCATTTATTGTCCCATGTAAGCGAAAAACTACTCACTCCGTTATTGCTACTTGATGAATTTCCCCCATTAGTAATCAGCCCTTCCCTTTGAACGCCAAACGGATTAAGGCCGAATACAAATGCATTTGTCTTATCTTTATAGGTATCCAGAACTACTGTAAAACCATCGTACGCATCTCCCTTATAGTCACGCCGGAGAGATGAGACCACAACGTCATGTGGATTTTCGCTGTACATGATGGCCATGACATAAATGAAATCATCGTCGTAAGTCATGCGCACTTCTGTGGGGGTAAGTGCTGCAGAACTATCATAAGGGAAAATTTGGTTGAATCCATCGGCAATATCGGCTTCCTCCCAAGCATCTTCATCCATGATGCCGTCTATCGTAATTGGGGTACTCGCTCTTTTGATCAACAAGCCCTGTGCTTTCAAATTCAGGAACATGCATGTTTGCACAAGAACAAGTATTGATAGAAATAATTTAAACTTCATACGGGTATTTAGGGTGTCAACAATATAGCAATTCTTCCTATTGCCTCCCAATCTAATGGATTTTAGATGCTTTTGAAATATATCAAGAAACAAAACAAGCCATCTCCTCCTCCATTATTTGACAGATTGCCGCAATCCGCGAGAAACTGCCATGACACCAAGGATTATTAGTTCATTTTTTCAAGCATCCTTTTCATGGATTTTGGGGGCTTTTTCATGTTTGGTTTCGTGGTTTGGCACAAGTTACGCTTCGCTAAACTTGCGTCAGAGAGAATTTAAGTACATTTTAAGGCTAAATTATCTCTTCATATTTAAGACCATTGCAACGAAAACATGTTCCACTTTGAATATGTCTATATTCAGGGAACCATCCAGCTCCGTTGCATCTTGTACAGGGATTATAGTTAAGATTTTTTAGTTTTCAAATGTCTCGTAAAACGGCACCTTATGTTCTTCATGAAATTTCCAATGACACCAGTTGCATAATGTCATTAACGCATTATCAGGGTATTCCCATGGTAAATTGCTTAACACATAATAATTATGGTGAACATGCAAATGATATGGTTTATTGGAACTTTCATGAAAATACATCTCTGTTGTCACATTCTCTTCTTTAAAACCAACTTCCTCTTTAAATGCCACAGTCTCAGTTTTTTCTTTTATATGAAGCCAGATATGACCTAATCCCTCAACATACTCTGTCTCTGTCTTGCCGCATTTAAGACAAACAAATCCATCCCGTTTTAAAATGTGATTTCTTTTCTCATTCCATTCATTTGTTTGTAGTAATTCAAAATATGGAATTGTGGATGGAGAATTATATTTTTTAAGTAGGGCTGAATATTTGGTCATTTTTTGTGCCAATTAAAGCATCAAAGTTGGAGTAATCAATTTCATTAATATGAGAATAAGCTAGGTATATATGCATAACCCTATTTCCACCCAATCTAACATATTTAACCCGCTTTTTAAATTTATCCGAAAACAAAAAAGCCGGCAATCGCCGGCTTCGTTATCTACAATATGCTATCTCTTTATACCTGTTGCAAGATCGCATTCAAGGTAGCGCTTGGCCGCATGGATTTATCGGTCTTTTGTATGTCTGGTTTGTAATAGCCACCGATGTCCACAGGCTTGCCTTGCGCTGCCACTAGCTCTTCAAGAATTTTGGCTTCATTTGCAGCGAGTGTCTCAGCCATGGATTTATAGGCCTTTCTCAGCTCTTCATCATCCGATTGGCTAGCAAGGGCCTCCGCCCAATACATCGCAAGGTAGTAATGGCTTCCGCGATTGTCCAACTCATTGACTTTGCGCGATGGAGATTTATCGTTGGCCAAAAACTTGCCGTTGGCATCGTTCAAGGCTTTGGCTAAAACTACCGCTTTGCTATTCCCTGTTTTTTCAGCCAAATCCTCTATCGAAACTGCTAACGCCAAAAACTCACCTAAAGAATCCCAACGCAAGTGGCCTTCTTCGACAAATTGCTGTACATGTTTTGGTGCAGAACCTCCAGCTCCGGTTTCAAACAGACCTCCTCCATTGAGTAATGGAACGATCGAAAGCATTTTGGCACTTGTGCCCAATTCCAAAATCGGGAACAGGTCAGTCAAATAATCCCGCAACACATTCCCTGTCACTGAGATCGTATCTTTCCCTGCTTTCACCCTTTCCAGAGAATATTTTATAGCTTCTACCGGAGACATGATCTGTATATCCAAACCTGAAGTATCATGGTCCTGGAGGTATTTTTCTGCTTTAGAAATAAGGTTTGCATCATGCGCGCGATTTTTATCTAACCAGAATATCGCAGGGTTTCCTGTCGCCCTGGCGCGGTTTACGCCCAGCTTCACCCAGTCTTTGATCGGCAAATCTTTAGTCTGGCACATTCTCCAGATGTCGCCTTCTTCGACATTGTGCTCCATCAAAACCCTTCCGCTTCCATCAATGACTTTTACAGTTCCTGCTTCGGCTATTTCAAAAGTCTTGTCGTGCGAGCCATATTCTTCGGCTTTCTGCGCCATCAGGCCAACATTGGAAACATTGCCCATAGTAGCCACGTCAAAAGCACCATTCTTTTTGCAGAAATCAATAGTTTCCTGATAAATCCCAGCATAACATCTATCGGGAATCATGGCTTTTGTATCTTTTAATTTACCGTCAGGGCCCCACATTTGGCCAGAGGTTCGGATCGCAGCTGGCATGGAAGCATCGATAATGATATCGCTCGGCACGTGCAAATTTGTGATGCCTTTGTCGGAATTGACCATGGCCAACTCCGGACGGGTTGCATAAACGACCTGAATGTCTGCTTCGATTTCTTTGCGCTTGTCTTCTGGAAGCGAGGCAATTTTTGCATACACATTGCCCAAACCATTTTTGGTATCCACACCCAACTCGTCAAAAGTAGCTTGGTGCTTAGCAAATACATCTTTATAAAAAACATTCACCGCCTTACCAAACATGATCGGATCAGAAACCTTCATCATCGTGGCTTTGAGATGTAAAGACAACAATACATCCTGGGTTTTGGCCTCCTGGATTTCCTTTTCAAAAAAGGCCTCCAATTTTTCACTGCTCATCACAGCCGCATCGATCACCTCCCCTGCCAGCAATGGCGTCGAGGTCTTCAAAGTCATGGATTTTCCATCCTTTCCGACCCATTCGATTTTCACATCGGTGGCTTCAGGAACAACCACAGACTTTTCACTTCCATAAAAATCCCCATCTGTCATGTGCGCCACGTGCGATTTAGAATCGGGTTTCCATTCGCCCATCGAATGCGGGTGTGCTTTGGCATAAGCTTTCACTGCATCAGCTACCCTGCGATCAGAGTTTCCTTCACGTAAAACAGGATTCACGGCACTTCCAAGCACTTTAGCATAACGCGATTTGATCTCCGCTTCTTTTTCATTTTTTGGATCCGCAGGAAAATCAGGGATGGCATATCCTTTTCCTTGCAGCTCTTTAATTGCTTCTGTAAGCTGAGGAATAGACGCGCTGATGTTGGGTAGCTTTATAATATTTGCCTCAGGTGTTTTTGCGAGTTTGCCCAATTCGGCGAGATCATCCGTTTGCTTTTGATCTTCATTCAAGTAGTCTGGGAAATGAGCCAAAATCCTTCCTGCCAGCGAAATATCTCTTGTTTCAACAAATATCCCCGCAGATTTTGTAAATGCTTGCACGATTGGCAAAAAAGAATACGTAGCCAAAGCGGGAGCTTCGTCGGTGATGGTGTAAATGATTTTAGGATTTTTGATGCTCATTTATATAATTTTAGAGTGGTTTAAAAAGAGGACAAAAGTAGCAATTTTCCGTAGTTTTAAAAAACCCATCAATTACTAAAAAAGTGGGTTCATGGATTTTTGAAGGCTTTTCTACCCTGCGTTGACACAAATGTACTGAGACCAATCGACCTAAACCTATAGATGTGCTGATCAAGTTTGTTAGAAAATCATTTTTTCAACCCAAGCTCTATCAATCGTTCATTTAAAAATTCACCTGCAGTCATATCGTTAAACAGCTTTGGATGACCCTCGTCGATGCATGAATCCAGACAAGTGAGGTCCATATCTGATCTCGGGTGCATAAAAAACGGAATGCTAAACCGTGAATTTTTCATTTGTTCCTTCGGAGGATTCACAACTCTGTGAATCGTGGATTTCAATTTTTTATTGGTTAGTCGTTCCAGCATATCACCCACATTTACCACGATCTGATCGGGCAATGCCGTGATCGGAATCCATTTACCATCCCTTCTCAACACCTGAAGCCCATCTGCACTTGCTCCCATCAGCAAAGTGATCAGATTTATATCGCCATGCTCAGCTGCCCTCACGGCTTCATCGGGAAGTTCGTCAGGATCGTCTATTGGAAAATAATGGATTGCTCTAAGGATGGAATTCCCCTTATCTACCTTCTCCTCAAAATAATCTTCTTCCAAATCCAGAAACAATGCAATGGCTTTCAGCATGGATTTTCCAGCCTTTTCCAGAATAGAAAATGCCTCAAGGGTGTTGGTTTTAAAATCCGGGAGCTCTTCTGGCCAAACATTTAATGGGTATTCAGTACTTGGCAAATCGTGAGGAGGTTTATCCTGCCCCACATGGTAGAATTCCTTCAAATCTCCAGTAGCCCGACCTTTGGCATGTTCCTTTCCTTTGCCGGTATATCCCCGCTGACCAAACAATCCTTCTATCTCATACTTTTGTTTCACAACATCGTCCAGTTGAAAAAAAGCCTGCACATTGGTATACAACTCCTTGCACAGAGCATCACTCAATCCATGGTTTTTGATGGCAACAAACCCGATGTTGGTATATGCCTCGCCAAGTGTCTTGACAAATGCAGTCCTTTTGGTTGCGTCGTCTGAAGTAAAATCTTGTAGATCCAAAACAGGAATTGTATCATATAGGTGATCCATAGAAAATCAATTTTTATCTTAAAGTGTGTAAGTTAATTATCTATTTTAAAAAGTAAAAAGACCCAAATATCCATGAAATTGCTTAGACCGTAAAGAAGATGAAATCCTTGAGATTGAGTTGTCAATTTTATCATTCCTCCATTTCAAAATTATAAATATCTTTTTCTAATTTCGCAGCACCAAATTCAAACATTCTATAGATATGAAAACTAAAATATATAGAATCGCAATTCTTTCGCTTCTGATCATAGGCTTGGAATTCATTTCAGGAAGCGCGAAAGCACAATCTAATTGGGAAGCAGGCATCAGGTTTGGCGATGTGTTTTCCTTTGATGCCACGATTCCGCTGGCCACAAGGCCAAGATTGCATGCTGCTGCATATTTTGGCCATGACTTTGCCGTGGGCGGTTATTTCGATTGGATGTTTACGCTAGACGGCGGACCTGATGGGCTGAAATTTTACCCGGGTGTTGGGCCTGAGTTTTATTTTGGCAATGATCTAAATGTTGGAGTTGCCGGGGATTTTGGCGTAGAATATGCGTTTGATTTTCCATTGACAATCGGGCTCGACTGGAGGCCGGGATTTATGATAACCAACGAAATGGATTTTTATAGTGGCAATTGGGGACTAACGGCTAGATTTAGGTTTGGAGAAGGTGTCAGGTTCAAAGCAGAATAAGCATTAAAAAATAGATTAAAAACCATGAATACAATTTCAAAAATTATCGGATTAGGTTTGATTCTAATCCTAGTGATATTTTCAGAATCAAAAGCTCAATCCAACTTGGAAGTAGGAGTTCGCTTCGGAAGGGATTTTTCGATCGATGCTACATTTCCGCTTTCGAAAGCTCCGAGGCTTCATACGACATTTTATGTAGAAAACGATTTCGCATTAGGTACTTACCTCGACTGGTTATTTGCCTTGGATGGCGGACCGGAAGGTTTGAAATTCTTCCCCGGAATTGGCCCTGAGTTCTATTTTGGAGACAGCTTCGAACTTGGTATTGCAGGGGATTTTGGTGTAGAATATTCATTCAAATTCCCATTAACAATCGGCATTGACTGGCGCCCTGGTTTTATTATTACTGAAAAATTTAAAGGGCATAACAACAACTGGGGCCTCACAGCTAGGTTTAGGTTTGTGAAGGTTTAATAAACCATCAAATTTCCATGCCCTAAAATCAGATATTCTTTTCTATCTCTACCAATTGCTTGGCAAAAGGCTGACGATAAAATCTAATATTCGTTGCCGCAAATAATGCATTGGCTAAAGCCCCTCCGGCAGGCGGTAAAGATGGCTCACCAAGTCCGGTCGGATCATTGTCACTTTCCACAAAGTGTACATCAATTTGCTCCGGGGATTCTATCATGCGGATCAATCGGTAGTTATTAAAATTGCTCGACTGAGGCTTGCCATCCTTAAAGGTCAAATCCCCGTACAAAGCATGTCCCATTCCATCAATAATACCTCCCTGAATCTGATTGATGGCTCCAAGTGGATTTACCAAAATCCCACAATCCACAGCGCAATCCACCTTTTCAATTTTTAATTGCCCTTCTACTAAACGTACCTTCGCCACTTCCGCCACGTATGTATTATGGGAATAATAAGCACTAAATCCCTTGAACACACCTTCTTCATTGTGATTCCAATTTGATTTTTCTGCCGCCAGTTTAATGACTCCCTTCATTTTCTCCGGCTCGTAACCAAACTCTCCATGCGGGTTATTGATCACTTCATCCAACAAATCAAGTCTAAATTGCACGGGATCCATGCCAATTTCATACGCCACTTCATCTACGAAACTCTGTTCGGCACAAGCCAAAAAATTAGTGATGGGTGCCCTCCAAGCCCCAATCGTAATATTACTTTCTAGTTTGTGCGATTCTACTTTATAATTGGGTACTGATCCTGCTGGGAAATTTTTCTCCCTTGTGACATTTCCTGTATTTACCCCAGCTCCAACAAGATGATACGCCGTCAGCTTTCCATTTTTAAACCCAACCTTAAACCGATATTTAGACGCAGGCCGATAAATCCCGGCGGTCATGTCGTCTTCCCTTGAATAAACTAACTTCACAGGAACTCCGGCTAAACTGGAAATCTCAGCAGCATCCAAAGCGAAATCACCATAGAGTCTTCTTCCAAATCCACCACCCATCCTCGTCAATTCCAGCGAAATATCATCTTCATTTCTATCTAGGAGCTTCGCAATGCGCGATCTGGTTCCTGCCGGAGTTTGGATCGGCCCAGCCAATCGTACATGCTCTGGAGTTACATCGGCAAAAAAGTTTTGTGGTTCCAGTGTGTTGTGCGGCAAGAATGGGGCTTCATAAACCTTCTCAATTACTTTATCAGCTTCCGTAAAGGCCTTTTCTACATTGCCGTCATTGCTGCGAGGTTCATCAGATTTTTTATATAACAATGCATGTAAATCATGGTCGTGATCCATGGAATTTTCAAGCTTTTCTCCCTCTTCCCATTCTGCAATAAGGGCTTTTTGTCCCTTCATAGCAGCCCAGGTAGAGTTTGCCAACACGGCGATTTTATCACCATAGCGAATTACATCGCTCACTCCATTTATGTTTCTAGCTTCTGTATCGTCAAAAGATTTTAACTTTTGACCAAAAGCGGGAGGTCGCAGCGCCACTGCATACTTCATACCCTCCACCTTGTAATCCAACCCAAAAAGTGGTTTTCCGGTAATAATCTTGTCTATGTCAACATTACCTCGACCAGTACCAATGATTGTAAAATTCTTGGGCTCTTTTAATTTTACATCTTCAGGTACTGCTTGTAAGGCGGCCATAGAGGCTATTTCCCCGTAAGTTATTTTTTCTCCATTGGCATTGCTGATCACTCCCATCGAAGTGGTACAATCTGAAGCATTCATTTTCCACTGTTCCGCAGCTGCATTTACGAGCATTTGTCGTGCGGTGGCCCCGGCAGTTCGCAATCCTTTCCACGAAGATCGAATGGATTGACTCCCCCCTGCCACTTGGCGGGAAAAGTCTTTGCTCAATGGTGCTTGTTCTACCATCACATCCTCCCAATTCACATCCAGTTCCTCGGCCACAATCATGGGCATGGCGGTTTTTACATTTTGCCCAATTTCAGGATTCGGAGACATAATCGTCACTAAACCGTTTTCTGCAATTTTTAAAAATGCGTTGATATCAACCCACTCTGATGGAATTTCTTTAATGGTTTTATCTGGAGTGCATGACGCCAGCCAGTTGAAACCCAAAACGAACCCTCCACCTGTAGCTGTGGCAACTTTTATAAATGAACGACGATTTTGTTTTGTTTCTATGAGTGACATGGCTTGAAGCTTTTAGGAGTGGGTTACAATAAAGAAGAAGCGGTTTTGACAGCCGCATGGATTTTCAGATAAGTAGCACAGCGACAAATATTGCCATTCATGGCTTCTTGAATTTCATCATCTGACGGAGATGCATTTTTTGCCAGCAATGAAGCTGCATTCATGATTTGCCCTGCCTGGCAATAGCCACATTGTGGTACATCTTCTTTTTTCCAAGCCTCCTGTACCGGATGTGTTCCATCTTCTGAAAGGCCTTCAATAGTCGTGATCTTCTTTTTTCCTACTGACGCAACCGGTATAGAACAAGATCGAACGGCTACACCATCAATATGAACAGTGCAAGCACCGCATTGGGCAATTCCACATCCATATTTTGTGCCGACCAGATCAAGGTTATCCCTCAGAACCCATAGTACCGGAGTATCAGGATCGACATCGACTTCATGCTTTTTACCATTTACGGAAATATTAAAATTTGCCATGGGAGTAGTATTTTGGGAATAGTCTTCAAGTTATACAAAATCCATGAACTTCTCAAAAATATATTCAGAGCAAAGTCATGGAAAAAACAGGCTTTCTTACCTATGATTTCTCAAAACCTACTAATCGGTTTCTTTATATCACTAGCAAACGAACTACCTGATATTTCTAGCATAAGGAAAGGCCTTATATATCTGTTTCCCTTAAATCAAACCCGAGTACCTCCAACGAGGGATCAGATTTGATTGCGATGTAGCGATTATTGATGATATGATTATTGGAATATAAAAACAGCCAAAATCACAATTGCTAAACCTATGAATAAAGCCAAGCTACCAAGTGGTTTGATTTTTTTAAGATGGGTTTCTGCGTTGCCTTTTTTGGCTTTCTTCACATTCGAACCAATTATTCCTATAAGTGCCCCTAAAACCAGTACCAATGCCAATTTTGTTATTACAAGGGTGTATTGGCCAAACTTTCCCAGTAAGGGGTCATCAGGTAACCTCCTGAAATAATCAACAGAGCCAATCCGACATGACCCATCTTAGCTAATGCAAAAGTATTTAATGTAAATTTCTGTCCCTCATTTTGTTCCATTTTGGAACTTGCTATTCCAAGAAACAAAAACGCAAAGCTTGTCCCAATACCCATGGCCAAACCAATAAAATGAACGATCAACATTGCCTCTCTCACGATAAATACTTTTTAGCTATAAAATAATATCCAATGTAGCATTTTGATACAAATATCTGAATCGTAGTAGCAAAGATTTTGTCCTTGATTCGCCGATAACACCATTCTCAACTTTCCATCACATCCCTGGCAGAGCAATCCCTTTGATATTCCTATACAAAGAAAGGGCGTGGGAATCTGTCATCCCTGAAACGAAGTCGAGTAATACCAGCATGGATTCATAGATGTTTTCTGAGGTATCAAACTCGTGTAGGTAATCTTCAGGAATCAATCGCAACAAACTGCCATGGTGCCAACTTAATTTTTGTGCAGATTGCGACTGCAACAGTGCTGGAACAAAAGCCTGCAAAATTCCATTCAGCACTTCAAATCCGGTTATCTCTCGCTCAATCACGGATCTCGATTTATATATCTTTTTGAAAGAAATAGATTGTATATTTTTCAATGCTGCTGCGGAAGGTATCAGCTCTGTCAGCGCTATATCAAAAGAGCCATCGAGCAATGCCTCTTCATTCTTTACAAAAATCTCCACACATTGTTGAATCAATTTTGAAATCGCCATTGCACGCAGCACGCTCACCCGTTCTTTCACGCTATGGATTTTAAGATACTTTTCTTCTTGAAAAGCCTCCCCGATGATTTCGACCAACAAAGATTTTGTTTCTTCCAAAGAAACCAATCCGAGATTGGTGCCATCCTCCAAATCAATGATACTGTAACAGATATCATCAGCTGCCTCCACCAAAAAAGCCAGCGGATGCCGACACCACACAGCATCTGCTGCATTGCCCAAGTCCACCAAGCCCATTTCATGAGCAAGCTCTTGAAATACCGTTTTGTTTGATTGCAAAAAACCATATTTTTTCTGGCTTTTTCTTTGTGAATCTACCTTACCAACATGTGCTTCACGGGGATACTTGGTAAAGGCACCAAGCGTGGCAAAAGTCAATTTTAGTCCTTGGTAATTCTGTTTATTCACCAATCTAAACCCTTGCGCATTTCCTTCAAAATTTATAAGATCGGCCCATTCCTTTTCAGTTACTAAGTGCTTAATGGATTTTACTGTTTCCGGTTTTTTAAAGTATTCAGAAATTGCACTTTCCCCGGCATGCCCAAAGGGTGGGTTTCCCATGTCGTGCATCAAAGAGGCGGCTGAAACAATAGCTCCAAAATCTGAAGATGAAAAGCCCTCCTCTGCAATTTTGGGCTGTTTTTTTAAAATTTTTTCACCAGCGAGTTTACCCAAAGATCTCCCAACACTCGCCACCTCCAAACTATGTGTGAGTCTCGTATGTACAAAATCCTGCTTTGGCAATGGAAAAACCTGAGTCTTATCCTGAAGCATTCTAAACGGATGGCTAAAAATGATTCTGTCGTAATCCTGCTCAAATTTACTCCGCTGCCCGTTCCGATCCTTTTTACTTTCGCCTGACCGCTGTTCGCTTAAAAGTTGTTTCCAATGCATACAAAAAATAAATTCAATTCTGAAAATTAATATCCAAACCCTTTTAGCTTAATGCTCTTTTTTCGCCAGTCAGGTTCTACTTTAATAAACTGTTCCAAAAACACTTTTTTGCCAAAAAACTTCTCCATATCTAATCGTGCCTCTGTTCCTACTTTTTTAATCCGCTCACCTTTGTGTCCAAGTAAAATAGCACGCTGACTCTTGCGCTCCACATTGATCGTTACACGGATTCGGATGATTTTCTCATCTTCCTTAAACTCCGTTACTTCTACTTCGCAACTATACGGAACTTCCTTTTTATAGTGTAAAAATAATTTTTCCCTGACTATTTCTGAAACAAAAAAACGTTCTGGTTTATCAGTGTATTCATCCGTAGGAAAATACGCAGGATGCTCAGGCAACTGTTGCAGAATCTGATCAAAAAGGCCTTCAATTCCATGACCTGTCAGAGCAGATATCAATATGCTATTTTCAGTTTTGATTATTTCTTTCCAGTATTCCAGCTTATCCATAGCCTGACTGCCTTTGGCCAGGTCAATTTTATTCATCACCAAGATGATCGGAACATCCGCGGCAATCAACCGATTGATCATAGCATCGTCTTCGTACTTTTCAAAAAGATCAGTCACAAACAGAATCAGGTCGGCATCTTCAAGTGAACTGCTTACAAAACGCATCATGGATTTGTGCAATTCATATTGTGGATTAAGGATTCCCGGGGTATCAGAATATACTATCTGAAAATCCTCTCCACTTAAAATCCCCATAATCCTGTGGCGTGTAGTCTGCGCCTTCGAGGTAATTATGGATAGTTTTTCACCAACAAGTTGATTCATCAAAGTCGATTTCCCAACATTAGGTTTCCCAATAATACTTACGAACCCCGCTTTGTTTGTCATGCTTTTTTCACGTAAAAATAGGGCTAAAATCCATAAAAGAGATAATAACTTGAATAAGCCTTGAAACCTGATATTTTTCTACTTTTTACTGTGCTGACATACAGATATTTAGAATTTCTTCTCAATTTATTTTTAATAAAACACACAAGGAGAATTGAATTTTAACAAGTAATTATTACCTTTGCACTCCAATTATATCGCGGGATGGAGCAGTTGGTAGCTCGTCGGGCTCATAACCCGAAGGTCACTGGTTCGAGTCCAGTTCCCGCTACGAAGCAAGCCCTTCAGACAATCTGAAGGGCTTTTTTATTGTTATCGGTAACAGAAACGGTAACAACCCAGATTTATCAATTCTGAAAAAAACATTATGAGGTTATCTTCCCTCTGAATAAGGTTCACGATTTTTTCTTGGATTCTGCTTTCATCGCAAAAATAGAAACCCATTTTATCAAATGTTAGTCTTTTGTGGCATTTAGGCTTGTCATCTCAATACAAAAAATCGAACGATAATCTCCGTTTCCTTCCTTTCTTCCAGAGTAATAAACATAATTACCGTTCACTTCCGGCCCGGTGGCGTAGGCATGGTCATTACGTGCAGCATCTGCCGATGGATTTATGGAAGCTTTGGTTGCCGGCTGGAAGCTGTTCTTTTGCTTGGAGCTGGAATGATAAGATGACCTGGTTCTCGAATTATCGATAGAATGCCCCGAATACCAAAGTTGATATTCTTTGGTATTGCCGTCATACTTCACGAACGGATAATTTGTTTTACCAGTATTACGCTCTAGCACAGCATGCTCATAATCATTCAAAAGTGTGTAAGCCTTTGGATTAGAAATTTCTGAAATCGGTACTGTCGCGAGCATGATTCTGTACTCTTCTCCCTTGGACAAGGCCGCAAAATACAGCAGCAGATTTTTAGGATTGTCCGGGTCAGGAATGGCGCTGGCGCCATGATTGTTTTCCTTACCGGAAAATGATTTATTCACAACCACTTTATAATTACTCCACACATAAGGGTCGTCGACACTCGCAGAAATCACGACTATGCTCGGATTGAGGTCCACGTTTGGCCGCGAGGTACAATACATGAACAAGCTGTCGCCACGGTCAAAAATCGACAACGGCGTGATGCCTCTTCCCGGACGGTCGAGCCCGAATTGCGCCCTACGAACGATTGGATTTCTCTGATCATGATATCCCGAGTCGGGTGAAACGAGATGAAAAACACCGATCTCAATTTCATGCCGCGGATCGCCCCCATCACTTCCTGAGCCTCCTCCATAAAAAAGCAAATCCTTCCAAATCGCATGGGTGAAAATCGTCGCCGAACGCCACGAATCCAGCTTCACAGTGATCAATTCCTTAGACAACCCTTGCCCAGAAACATCCGAAGCCAGAAAGCAAAAGGCTATAAAACCCATGGCAGCTAGCCGGCTATTCATGGATTTTAGGGGCTTTTTGAGCGTCAGTTTCAGCAATTTTTCAATGAGGTTCATGACATACTTATAAAAGGGGCCGTTTGTAAATGAATGATTTTGGATGTCAATCCCCCTAACCCCCTTTTCAAAGGGGGAATGGTACGAATCAGCCTTTTTGTGATGTTTTTCCATATCCATTAAATCTGAAGTAGGACATTCTATTTTAATAATCACCAAAACCAAGATACTCCATCACGGCCTTGTTGCCCATGAGCGCATCGGAAGGCAATGGGTTTTCTGCATTGAAAATGCTCAAATCTTCATTGGGCAATACAGTGACAAAATCTTCTATAAATCGATCGGCATAAGGGATTTTATCGATATCCAGTTGTAGATGATAGGCCAGGAAGTTGTACGCCGCCGCCCGCTTTGAATATCCATAATCGTGTTTTTCCAAGGGCAAATGCACATTTTCAACCCGATGCTCGGCATTGTAAAGCGCATATACTTTTTGAATGTAAGGATACTCGACGGTCGGTGTGTTGTGGGTCCAGTCCATGCCATCAGAAATGATGAGCATCGGACGCGGAGCGCATAGCGCGGCAATCTCCACATTGTTGGTTTGATGATGGTCACTTTTATGGATCGGCATACCACTTTCGGCTTTGCATCCGCCAAAGAAATGA
>JAUHYU010000047.1 GCA_030426345.1 Bacteroidia bacterium | reverse complement strand
TGGGCGGTACCCGCAAAACCGATTAAAGCCACGCGAGCACCAGGATTGGAATCGAGTAAATCGGTGATTTTAAATTTGGCGCGTTCTAAGCGGCTCGGCTGAATGTCTTCTGCCAACATGCTTTGGGAAAGATCGAGTAAGATAACCAAAGGTGTTTCGAGTGTTTGTCCAGGGGTTTCAATCTTTTTCCAGGTGGGTCCGGCAAGCGCCAAAACGCCAGCGCTAAGGGCTAAAGCCAGTACAAACTGCATGACTATTTTTATGTGTTGGCTGCCTTTACTGATGACAAATGGGCGCAAATGTGGCGCAATGTTTTTCTTCCATTTTACAGGCTCACGAATGCTGAGTAATCCCAAAACTAAAAGTACGGCCACTGCCACAAGGCCCCATAAAAATTGGGGTAGCAAAAAGTGGAAATCATTCCAGATAATGGGAAAAAGGTCTGTCATTTTTTATTTTCTTCTTTTATCACAAATGAAGTCAGCTTTTTTATTTTATCTCCTTTGGCATTTGCTAAATTGTAAAAGTCAGCAAAGGCATATTGTTCCCCCGATTTCATTTTCATTTTCCCATGAATTGCTCCAAATTTACCATGCGATAGAATATGTTCAAATCCCAATTCAATAGCTTGTTGATCGGCCAATAACTTAAGTGTTTCCTTAAAATCTACTTTACCTTCGACTTTCCCTTTTCCTATCATTTCCCAAGTAAAATCTTCAGCAACATGTTGTGTCAAAAAATCAATATCTCCTTTTGCAAAAGCAATGTTAAACTCTCTTAAAAATTCCATTTTTGGTGAGTTTCCACAATCTGTATTTCCAGAAATCACAGTCATTCCCGATATGTCATTTTCCGAATTAAACTCACAATCACACTTAGAAAACCCAACACAAACATTAACCCCATTGCTGCACCCAACGGATACATATACAGCAACGTTACCGGGCGATTATGTTCTTCTTCAAACTCAATAGGTTCCAGTTTATCTACTTCGGCATAAATTTTCTCTAAGGCTTCAGCATCTTTGGCGCGGAAGTATTTTCCACCCGTCATCTCTGCAATTTCTTGCAGCGTAGTTTCATCCAGATCAGAACCGCCTCTGCCAGGATCGCCAATACCTATGGTGTAAATAATCACGGTGTCTTTTTTCGCCAAGTCGGCACCGTCAAGCGGAAGAATATCTGTGCCCGCATCTACGCCATCCGTTAGCAACAGCATTACTTTTGTTTTTATGGTGTCTTCGTTAAACATGCTCACACCTTTGGTAATGGCCTTTCCGATATGCGTCATCTGTCCAGCCATGCCCACATCAACTTCTTCCAAAAGTTGGTCAACCGTTTTTAGGTCAGGTGTAAAAGGCGCTTGAATGTAGGCTTCAGAGCCGAAGAAAACCAAGCCCATTCTATCGCCTTTGCGCTTGTCTATAAATGTGTGCATCAGGCTTTTTACGGCATCCCACCTGCAGACTTTTTTGCCCTCCAGCACCCAATCTTTATTGGCCATGCTAAAAGAAATATCGGCCGTAATCAAAAAGTTACGCGAAGTTTTTACTTTCATTTCTGGCTCGCCCTTAAGTTGTGGTGAAGAAAGCGTGGCCAAAAGCAAAACCCAGCATAGCATTAAACCCAACCAATTGAAAAAGTTTCTACGTTTTACCATGGCCGATTTCCGTGCTTTTTCTCCACTGAATTCAACAGCTTTTTCAAGACCCGACATCACCAGTGAAGCACTTTTCATCCGCAGAGGCGGTAGAATAAAATACAGCAAAATGGGCAGCGGCAGCAGCCAGAAAACCCAAAGGTGCGCTATTTCAAAATTAGCGGGTAGCATGCGTGCGAATCCATTTTTCGGTGTTTAACAATAGTCTTTCCTCTATACTTTTTTTGGGAGAAATGCCTTTATAGATCAAGTTTTCAATGTCTTTTTCAAATACAACGAGCTCTACTTTTTTGCCACTTTCTTCTAAAAATTGCAACCAAGCTGTGCCCGCTAAGTTTCCTACTTTTTCGCGACTAAACGCTGTAATTGCCGTACGTTTTAAAATCACAAAACTGTGGGCTAAATCTATTTGTCCGGCAGAAACTTGTTCCAATTCTGCCAGTGCTTCTCTGCGGTATCGGTTGCGGTTGTATTTTCTAATTTGCCAAATGGCAATGCATAAACCCGCGATAATAACTATGCCAGCCAGGATGGGCCAACCAACGGTTTCGAAAGTGAAAGGCACGGCTACAGGCTCTTGCAATGGACCTAAATTGAGTTCCTTAGCCAGTTGCACTGCAGAATCTGCCGGTTGCGCTATGTTTTGTTGCGCGCTCATTTACGTCCTTTTTTAAAATATTCTTTAATCTGATCTTCGAGCGGTGCAACGGTATCTACACTCAACACCGGAATGTGGTGCTTTTTTAATTGCGTCTGAAAATCGAGAAAATCATTGTCGAAACCCAAAGAAAATTTGTCGCGAACACTACGTTTTTTACCGTCTATACTTACTTGTTTTTGCGCATCGCCTGCTATAAATTTTTCTTTGGGGATGTTGCGTTCCATCGGGTCAAAAACCTTGGCCAGCACCACATCATTGTGCATGGCTATTTGCTTGAGGTATTTTATTACTTCGGGTGAATAGCGGTGAAAATCGCTAATAAGCACCACTAAAAAATCGTGGGTTACAATGTTTCTAATCTTTTGGCTGGTTTCTTTTAAGGCCTCCGCAAACGCAACTTTTTTAGAATCGAGCAACTCATGATTTCGGGTTTCAATTTTTTCTAAAAACCGAAGAATATTTTTTCGGTCTCTTTTGGGCAATAAAATATCGGTGCCTTTGTCGGCAAAAACTACGCCTCCCACACGGTCGCCTTCTTTTAAAACCCGAAACGCCAACATGGCTGCAAGCTCAGCCGCTACCACCGCTTTAGTTCTTTTTTGCGAGCCAAAAAACATCGATTTACTTTGGTCTACCACAATCAACACGGGGCGTTCTTTTTCTTCGGTAAAAACGCGGGTATGTGTTTTTTGCGTGCGTGCGGTTACTTTCCAGTCGATGTTGCGAATGTCATCGCCTTTTACATAGTTGCGTACTTCCTCAAAATCCAATCCTCGGCCACGCAATTTAGACGCGTGCTTTCCGCCCAAAATGGTGTTCACTTTTTGCTTCTTCGCCCGCAGGCTGAAATTATGCGCAACGTGCTCCATCCGCAGTAGTTCTGCTAAAGAGGTAAAAACGTGTTCTGGATATTTGTTGTTGGAAGTACTCATTTTAAAAACCGGTGGCTAAGCAACAACCGCCACTTTTTCCAAAATCGTATCCAACACTTTATCGGCCGAAATACCTTCTGCATTGGCTTCGTAACTTAAAATTAAACGGTGGCGAAGGCAATCGTGGACAACTGCGCGAATGTTGTCGGGTGAAACAAAATCGTTGCCTTGCATCCAGGCGTGGGTGCGGCAAGCGCGGTCTATGGCAATGCTTCCACGAGGACTGGCTCCAAAATCTAACCAGTTGTCTAGCTCTTCGCCGTATTTAGCCGGATAGCGTGTGGCCGAAATAATATCTACGATGTATTTCTCCATCGCTTCCGAAATGGTGACTTCGGCAATTTCTTTGCGGGCGGCAAAAATCACTTCGGGAGCTAATTTTTCCTTCTCTATTTTTTCGCCACTTTTTTGCTCGTTTCTGTTTAAGCGTAAAATTTTTAATTCGGCAGCATCATCCGGGTAGTTTATGGTTACGTGCATCAGAAAACGATCCATTTGCGCTTCTGGTAACGGGTATGTTCCTTCTTGCTCTACCGGATTTTGCGTGGCCATCACCATAAAAAGCGGATCCATTTTATAGGTTTTTCCAGCCACTGAAACTTGACGCTCTTCCATCGCTTCAAGCAAAGCTGCCTGCACTTTTGCCGGCGAACGGTTTATTTCATCGGCCAAAATGAGGTTGCTGAAAATGGGGCCTTGCTGAAAAATGAATTTCTCTTCCGAATCGGGCTGATAAATTTCCGTTCCGGTGATGTCTGAAGGCAATAAATCGGGCGTAAACTGTATACGACTTAAGCCGCAGTTTAGCTCTTGAGCCAATGTTTTTATGGCACGGGTTTTTGCCAATCCAGGCAAACCTTCAAGCAACATATTTCCGTTGGCCAGCAATACTAAAATGATGCGGTCTATCAAATCGTCTTGCCCAATAATGGAAGCCGACATGCGAGTTTTCAATTCTTGAATGGAGTCGTGTGGTGTCATATTTAAAAATAAATCGATTTGCCTTAAATAAAAGTCAATAGTAAATGCTTTTCATGACATTTATATAAAGTAAAAAAGGCCCAAAAACTTCGTTTTCGGGCCCTTATAATTAATTATGAGTTAATTATTTGTAGGTGTTGAAAGCTGGTCTAACACTTTGTCTAGACTAAAGCTTGCCGCTTTCATTCTTGGTGGAAATTCTTTAAACGTTCCCAAGAAATTGGCTACAATATCCTGTGCCGGCACCAATAAAAAAGCATGGTCTAACCACCAGTCGTAATATGTGTTTGAAGTAATAGTTGCAAACTCATACGGGTCTCTTCTCAAATTAAACATTAATGGAGCTCTTAATGGGGTAAATGGATTTGCCCATACGGCAAGAGTTCCTGGGCTACGTTGCTCCATGAAAATCAGTTTCCAATCGTCATAACGCATTGCAGTTAAATCCCCATCATCAGAGAAATAAAAAATCTCTTTACGTGGGCCTTTTTCTTCTTTACCTGTTAAATATGGCAAGAAGTTGTAGCCATCTAAATGAACTTTAAAGCTTTTGCCATTGGCGCTATACCCTTTCAGGAGTTTTTGCGGAACATCTTCTTGTCCGGCTGCCGCTAAAAATGTCGGCATCCAGTCCATACCGCTCATTACTTCGTTGCTTATAGAACCAGCTTCGATATGCTTTGGCCAGCGAACCATGGCAGGTACTCTCCAGCCACCTTCCCAGTTGGTATTCTTTTCACCTCTAAATGGATTTACACCAGCATCTGGCCATGTGTTTTTGTGTGGGCCATTATCTGTAGAGTACATCACGATAGTATTGTCTGCAATTTTCAATTCATCCAATAGTTCTAAAAATAGACCAATGTGCATGTCATGCTCTACCATTCCATCACCATATTCATTTTGACCAGAAAGTCCACGATGCTCTTCTTTTACGTGAGTTCTGAAGTGCATGCGGGTTCCATTCCACCAGCAAAACCAAGGCTTTCCTGCTTTAGTTTGTTTTCTAATCCAGTCCATAGCAGCTTTTGATGACTCATCATCAATCGTTTCCATTCTCTTTTTGGTAAGCGGGCCTGTATCTTCAACTTTACCATCGGCAGTAGAGTGAATTACACCGCGTGGACCATAATTTTTTCTAAAATCTGGATATTCTTCTGGATTTGGGTAATCAGGTAATTCTGGCTCTTCCTCTGCATTTAGGTGGTACAGGTTTCCGAAAAACTCATCAAATCCATGGTTGGTTGGCAAATGCTCGTCACGGTCGCCCAAGTGGTTTTTACCAAACTGACCTGTAGCGTAACCTGCTGGTTTTAGTAGTTCTGCAATAGTTGGGTCTTTTTCAGAAATACCTTCTTTGGCACCTGGCATACCTACTTTGCTAAGCCCTGTACGGAAAACACTTTGACCTAAAATGAAAGAAGAACGACCAGCAGTACAACTTTGCTCTGCATAATAGTCGGTAAAAATCATTCCCTCACTGGCAATTTTGTCAATGTTGGGTGTGCGATACCCCACCATCCCCATGGTGTAGGCACTGATATTTGATTGCCCAATATCATCACCCCAAAGAACAAGGATGTTAGGCTTTTTCTTTTGTGCATAGCTGCTTGCGAATATCATAAGCAGCAATGCTGTGCAATAAAATTTTAGATTTTTGTACATAGTCATGTGGTTAAAGTAATAATGGAATTAAATTTTAAATTCTTTTTCAAAAATAACATTTTTTTTAATGTTTTCATTTCGGTTCAATACCTAACAGAAGTATTCATTTATTCTTTTAAATTTCCATAAAAATATTCAAAGCTTCGTGGATTTTGATACCTTGAACATACAGCATATAGAAAGCATCGAAAACTCATGGTTTTGTGATCAACCATGAAATCTCAATTGTGATTTTCATAGTCAATAAATAAGTTCCTAATTATAATTTTTAACCTTATCTATTAATTAAAAAATTGTAAATCGGTTAAGGTATCAGTGGCCAAAGTGAATTCCAAATTGGCACTGACTTCTAATGAGGCAGGTTCTTTCGGGGCAAAAACCATTGCATCGATTTTTTTGACATGCATACTATTGTTTTTAGTGTCCAATTAGCATCTAAATGCGGACCTTAATATAAAATATTTAGAATAAACAACATACTCCTAAAGCAATGCCAAAACTATCATATGCGTTTAATTTCATGTCATAATTAGTGCTTAAAATAAGTTCCCAATTGTCCCTTATTTCCCAAATGGGTTCCACACCTATACGCACAACACCAAAATTTTCTTCTTTAGCAATTTCTGCACCGCCACCAGCATAAACACAAAGCCATTCTACTGGCGAAAACCCTATAGCTGCAATACTAGCCAGCGGGTGTGTTCTTGTAAATGTTTTTTTTCTTTCATTGGATTCTACTTCAAAATCACTAAGAATAATATCATTCTGCCAACTTAAAGACCATTTGTTATTCAAATTAAACTTATAATCTAAAGCCCATGTTGGCAGTGCTAACCATTTTTTATCTCCCTGCTCAATGCCTTTAGCTACTTGCGCATGCCCAAGAGCGATGGATATTTCATGCTTTTTGGTTTCAGCCTCTTCTTGAGCATAAATGTGATTTGGTGTGCAAATCAATAATGCAAAGAGCATTGATACGCTTATATTTAAAATTAGATTAATCATTATTTGCTATTTTACCCATAATGGAAGAAAAAATGGAGCACTTGAAAACGCAAGTGCTCCATTCAAAATCACAATTCAATTTATTTAAAGACGATTAATTTTTAGGTGAGGTTGCCATTTGTTGCACTACCCTATCAATGGAAAGAGACGACCCTGTTTGTGGCGGGAATTCTTTAAAAGTTGCTAAAAATTCGGCAGCATAAGATTGGGCGGGTACAAACAACCACATATTTTCGCCATACCAGCGAACATACATTTTTGAGTCTGGCGATACTTCGTACGGATCGGCTCGTAAATTAATTACGTAAGGCCAACTTGGGGATTTGCGATAAGCGGTAGTAATATCTCCTTCCATAATGGTGAAATGCAATTTCCAATTATTATAACGAATGGCATTTAGATTGGCACCTGCATCGAAATAGAAGATTTCTTTTCGAGGTGCTTCTTTTTCGTCACCTTTTAGATAAGGTAAAAAGTTGTAACCGTCTAAGTGTTGCTTAAACGTTTTTCCGTTAGCTTTATAGCCTCCCAACACCTTTTCTTTAATATTTGGTTCACCAGCAGCGGCTAACAACGTAGGCATCATGTCTTCGTGAGAAAAGATGTCATTATATACTGTTCCAGGCTTAATAACACCAGGCCAGCGAATGGCAGCAGGCACACGGAAACCACCTTCCCAAGTTGTTCCTTTTTCACCTCTAAAAGGAGAAGTGCCACCATCAGGCCAAGTAACTTTTTCAGCACCGTTATCTGTAGAATACATAACAATGGTATTATCTGTGATGCCTAGTTCATCAAGTAAGTCAAGTAAACGACCAACCGCCAAATCATGCTCAACCATAGCATCTGGGTAAAGCCCGATACCAGTTTTACCATCACTTTCTTTACTTAGATGTGTCCAAACGTGGCAACGAGTAGAGTTCATCCATACAAAGAAAGGCTTGCCTTCTTTATGTGCTTTTCTAATGAATCTTACTGCTGCATCTTCAAATTCTTGATCTACCGTTTCCATTCTCGTTTTGGTCAAAGGGCCGGTATCTTCTACTTTTCCATCAGCAGTGCTGTGAATTACACCACGAGGCCCGAAGTTTTTGCGGAATTCTGGATCTTTTGGGTAGTAGTATCCTTCAGGCTCTTCCTCAGCATTGAGGTGGTAGAGGTTTCCAAAGAATTCGTCAAAGCCATGATTGGTAGGTAAATGCTCATCCTGGTCCCCCAAGTGATTTTTACCAAATTGCCCTGTAGCATACCCTTGTGGTTTTAGTAACTCAGCAATAGTAGGTTGGCTATCTTGTATACCATGTTTGCTTCCTGGCATACCAATAGTTAGTAAGCCACTCCTGAAAGGGTGCTGACCTAAAATAAAAGCAGCACGACCTGCAGTACAAGACTGCTGGGCATACCAATCTGTAAATACCGCCCCTTCATTTGCTACACGGTCTATATTAGGTGTTTTATATCCCATCATCCCGTTATTGTTAAAGCTTACATTGCTCCAACCAATGTCGTCTCCCCAAATCACGAGGATGTTCGGCTTTTTTTTCTGCGCATAGGCACTCACACATAGCAAGAGCAGTAGTGCAATGCAATAAAATTTTAGTTTTTTGTACATAGGTTTACAGTTAGATTTGAATTTATTTTGTGAATAATTGTTTAAATATAGCTTAATATGAAAGTCATAATCCTGAAGTCATCATGGTTTATAGATTTTATTAGGTAACTCTCTATTCTTTTACCAACCTCTTATGTTATACCCACTTTTCAAACCAATAAAAGTATCAAAAATCCATGAAATTATATACAAAAAATTAGACTCTAATCAAAAGATCCTTGTTACTAATATATAAAAAATAACAAAACCATTTTAGGGAAAACTACATAGCAGTTTGTAAATTATTTCCCGCCTCACTAGAATTGACTTATACCCAAAAATGAACAGCATTTTCCAACCTGAATGAATTGTGGTGTTAGAGCCAGAACTATCTAAATTCCTTCTTCTTAACTCCAAAGCGATATTGCAAACCAGTCATGAGAAAGCGTTGCGAGTCTGAAATTCCATACTCACCTCTCAACATCCATTTTTTGTTGATTTGAAGGTTGAACCCGAATTGAAAGGTAATCGTCTGAATAAGGTCTTTTTCGATATAATAATCTATCTCAGTCGTAAATATGCCACTTTCGTCCACGGCTTCGGCTATTGTTTCAATCGCCTGATTTTGAGCTTGCAATTTTATTTTTTCGGCAGCTGAAGTATTCGGGTCATTAATTATCTCATTATTTGCATCGAGTTTTGCCTCTACTTTATCATCAAAGCTTTCATTCAAATCTGGAAATACTTCATCCATTCCAATTGAACCTTTACTCCCCCTTGGCCCAACAAAGTTTCGATACATCATACCTGCATAGGGAGCAATGAAGAACTCTCTATTCTTCTTCGACAAAAAGAAACGGTGCCCCATTCTCGCCGACATCGTTAGGTATCCCACTTGATTTTCTAACAATGCAGTTTCTGTACGTGAATAGTTCATGTCAATACTCGAAAACCATCCATTCCATCCATAAACAATGGTCGTTCCAATGCCATAAGCTATGGCGTTAAATTTTACTTCCGAAGAAAACTCAGGTAATTGTAGAATCACTTCTCCTGTAGCATCTTTCCATGTGGGTTGCAAAGAAACATTGGTTCCCCCAGTTACAGATGAAAACAAACCATACACGTTCATGAAAGGTAAAACCCAAGCGTCGGCACGGAAATTAGCGCCATTGGTAGTGGCACTGACTTGCGTGAAATTCAGGGTTTCGACATTGAATATTCCAGTAAGATCTCTTCCTCCAAATAGCAATTCAAATTCGCTGATTTCCAAATCCATGAATACATTGACGTAGTTCACATTCAATCCAAACGGAAGCTGAAGCTGGTCAGCAAAACCACGTTCTTGTACTTTTTGTCCCCAAATAGGCAAGACATAAGGAAAGGCTGTTGTGTCTTGGGTTTGTGCCTGTCCGAAAGTTTGAATGCCCGTGCCAAAAATCACAACAAATAAAATCCACCTGAATTGTTTCATAGAAAGTTCGTTATTGTTAATAGTTTTCATTCAATCTAAGGAACAGACCACTAGTGCCGTAGTTGCCCCAGCCATAGTCTATCCCAATGTTGGTTCTAGCCTTTTGGCTAATATTGAACCGAAGGCCGAGGCCATATCCAGGCTCCAAATAGTCAAATAGGCCGATGCCATTGTCACCACCGCTTGCTGTGGTAAAGTTAGCGTAGGCCACAGCTCCAAAAAACTTGGGGTTCTTTTTGGTTGCCAATAGATGCTTTCTGTATTCTACCCCAGCAAATACCAAGTCGTATCCACGAAATCTGCCTTGGGCGTAAGGCTCTGATGATTTGGAATATTGATCCCAGGCAGAGGCTGGCAAGTTCATGTAGGGCAATGTGCCTGAGGTTGTGAAATTACCAAAAGCCCACAGTGCCAGAATATTGTTGTTGTCCGGTGTAAAATTGAAATAGTCGCGATATTCCAGCCACAACTGTGTGGAAGATTGATCACTGCCAATAAATTCCGGGTTTACTTTGAAGGACACCAAGGCGTACCTACCGGAATAGGGATTGTTGATATTGTCTCGTGTGTCCAACATACCGTTGAGCGAAAGCCCAATCAGCGAGCTTTTGGTCTGGTCAAACCCTTTGTCCACATTATAGGCATAATATGGCGTGATGACCGTGTCGCCGGGCTCCAAGCTTAACAATTGGTCTTCGATTTCGCTAAATACATCAATGTGCACACCAACCCCGGCATAGAAACCATTGTCGTTGATTTTCTTGAGAGCTGTCTCATAAAATCGAAAGAACTTGAACGTCATCATGTCTGCCTCTGAAGTCCCTTCATAATTTTTATCATCAAACTCGAAGCCATTATCGGCAAGTCGTGCAGACTGGGGGCCAGTCCCTAAACCCCAAGTAGGTTGAGATGAGTCCAAATACCGCCAATCCCCCATCCAAATCATGTCATTATTTTCCGTATAGACCGTAGATTTGAGGGTGATGATGGTTTGCTTCTTGGTGGTAAAGGCTAGGCCAAAAAGTGCAGAAGACAGCTTGGTAGTGGACGGATCGCCCAGAAATGAACTTGCGGCAGCACCTACTCCATATATAAATCCAAATGCGGGATTGGCACCGATTACCGGTACGGGAGATAGATATAGATCTCCCTTTTTAGGTGGTTCGGCTTTTTTAGCGGCCTTGGCCTCTTTCTTCGTTTGCTTCGCCTCCTGCGAAAAAGCATTAAAATTCCATGACAATATCATGGAAAACACAATAATGCCGAGGGTCTTGTTAGTGAATTTCTTCATGGATTTTATATGCTTTTTTTGGTGTTAATTACTGGATTCCATGGCTACAACCTGATACATGTCCTGTCCGTCTTGAAGCAATGGCTGATAATAGGTATCATTCAGCACCATATATTTCTCACCGTCGATTTCCACCTCCTCTGCTCCTTCCGGCAAATGCGTCACAACTGCACCATCTGGAGCTTCAACAACCGTAAACCCTTTGTCATCCTTAACATAAAATGCCCCTCCATAGTAATAGTATGTTTCGTCGTTCAGCGTAACACTTTCCTGTTCTTTGGGAAGCTCATTCACCGTGATATTGACGGGTGGAGGCACAACATTATACCCACCAGACACTTGGGTATAATAAACTCCTTGATCGTAATAATAGTGGGAATTGGCAATAGAAACCATCACCGCCGTAGTGGCCATGGTCGCCACGAAAAACCCAAACGGGTGCCAGTACGGGCCGTAAGCATATGGCCTGTAAGGGTGGTAATAATAAGGATGGTATCCCCTGTGTCCATTATAGTAAATGTTGCTATGTCGATTATTGACATGCACATTTCTGTTCACATTCACATTGACATTCTTGCTGTTGTCAATATTTACCTTGTTGCCAGAAATATTGGTTTTCTTAGAGTTATTGGAAATCTCCGTTTTTTTATTTGAAACAGATGGTTTCTTGTTGGCAACTTTAGCCTTGCTGCCCGATAAATCTCTGTTCTGTGTTTTTGGCGTAACACTGTTTCTAGATGGCGTTGTGGTCTTAGGTCTAGTAGCAGCCCTGTTCGCACCACCATTTATACTTGATCTATTTACAGCATGACCTCCGCCTCCGCCCCTGCCGGCAGGTGCATGACGCATTCGTTGTGCAATAAGGTCGCTTGCGCTAAATGCACCAATCAAAATCAGGATGAGATATATGGATTTAAAGTTTTTCATGATATGGCTTATTTAAAAATGGAAGATTTTGTGGCATTGGAAGGTGGAGAAAACTTAAACATATTTGCCGACAGATTAGGATTTTCCTTCCAATTGGAAAACGTGGCCACAAAACTGTTCCCTTTCTTTTCATCAAGGTGATAAATCTCAAATTGTTTTGGCAGCTTGGTAGATTTATCGATATAAATGAACACTTCCAGATTTTTATTGCTCGCAAATATCTCATGGCAATCTGCGCCATCAATAGCTTTTGATCCGTTCAAAACAATCGCATCAAATTGCGCCATTAGATCGTCTGTAAAGGTTGGATAAAAGAAATCAGCAGCAGGAAAATCAATCCCATATCGATTGTGTACGGAGTCGATGGTTTCCATTATTGTGCGTGGGGCATTTACCTCGTCGTATCCCTTATTGTCAAAGTCAAACACGGACAGTTTGGAACCATCGTACCAAAAACCACGTCGTATGTCATTGCGATCAGAAAAGATGTACATTTTATTTTCCCCGCCAAAGTACACATCGCTTTGCCGATCGCTTGTTCCATCGCTGCTGACCAACTGGCTATTTAGTGTAAAACTACACGAAGTTAAATTCCCAATCGTCTCGGTCAGTTTATCTAGCTCCTGGATGGCGGAGGCATCATAGACCTTTTTATTATTTTCTCCACATCCCCAACAACAAGCGAGAATGGCTACAGCTATCAAATACTTTGAATCAATCTTCATTTTTCATGGATTTAATTGTGTTTTTTAAATCTATTGTTAATAGAAATTGACAGCAGAATGACCAACTGCCCAAATTTTAATTTTAAATATAAACTGTAATGTCTAATGATATCTTCGCGAAAATCGGGATTCGATATCATCCAAGGTTGTCAGAATACTGTATTGGATAAATCATAATAGAATAACATACAAATGAACCGTCGTATGTTATTCTATTATGATTTGAATTGCAGGCATACTGCCCAAACTTATTTCATGGGTTTTACCGGGTATGGCTTCATCAATTTCTTAACACTCTTAGGTATGGATTTTTCACGCTTTTCAGGCTTTTCTTTTACCACTTTGGACAATACACCTTGCCATACCAAATCTTTGGATTCCTCATCGTAAAAGCTCACAACGAGCGTGCCTTGCTTGTAGTCATCCTCAGAATAGGTAGTGGTAGAAGACGCCATTCCGCCCATTCCCATACCCCAGCCCCAACGACCAACTCCATATCCCATACCTCCGTTGTAGTTGGTGTAGGCAGTTGTACTTGTTTTGTCATCTACAACGATATAAAGTGTGATTGCGACATCAGGATTTGTATCATCCTTGGTCATACTCCTAGCATCAAGTTCGTCCTTAAAAGCTTGAAGGATGCGTTTCTTGTCAAAATCATTTAGAATTTCATCACTATTTTTTTCCCACCCTTTGAAGGTGTAGGTTTTGTACTTGGTAAAATCTACGTTTTTATCGTAGTCACTTTTTACTTGTGCATACAACTGGCCTGCAAATAAAACTGCGAGAAACAGAGTTGTTAGGATTTTAAATTTGCTTTTCATCTGTGTGTGATTTTGTTAGTTGGTTTAATAAACTTATTAAGTTATTTTCTCAAATATTTTATAGAGAAAGCTATAAATATAACCCAATTGATTTTCAAATAAAATCATACTGCCCATAAAAATATTTGGGGTTAATCCACTTTTTTAAAGATCAGTTCCATGCCACCGTAGCCAAGGATTTTCACATTGAGATTTTCTCTCAAATATTTCACCCTTCTGCCGAAAACAGATTTTATTAAGAGATTTTCTACACCTGCTTCCTTGCATAATTTCTTGGTGATAGCCATATCACTAAACTGAAGTACATCCTGCCCTACCCGGGAAAAAGTGCCATTAAATGCATTGCATCCGGTATTACCAAGCACCTTTCCTTCTTCAACATGAAACTCCAAAACCGACTGTGTATCGCTTTTAGAAACAGGCTCGCCGCTAATTGAAACAAGTGCCCAAATATCATGAAGCCCATAGTCAGGAACGAACTGCCCACAACCATTGTAAACCAAGTATTCTGCGTCCGTTTTGGGTTTCACCTCCACCCGCACGCTATGAGAAAACTGCCGATCCGCCATGGAATCTGAGCACTTTTCTTCCCTAATGGTGATGATGATAGATCCGGATTCTACCTCAGCATAGTACCGCGTTATATTGGCATCCATGGCTTTTTCACCCTTTACAGGCGGCACATTCAGCTCAAACCCATCTAAGGTTTTGAAAGCAAATTTCTTTTCAAAATCCATATCCAATGACCAAAAGGGTTCATTACCACGGGCATAAAAGTCAACACCATTTTCCCAAAGTTTCATATGGAAACTTTTGTTGGGGTTTGATGCCTTGGATGCTTCTTTCACTTCAGCAAGTTTCGATGGTTTTTCAATGGTTTTTTGATTGGTTTTACTAGAAGGATTAGAGCAACCTAGCGACAAGGCTAGGATAAAAAACAAATGTAAACGCAACAATATTTTAAAAATATTCATCCATTATTTCTTTTATAACTCCCATCCAAAACCAGTAGAGAACACATAATCTGAGTCTGGCGCGCCTTCCACTGGTTTGTTGTCATAATTAAAGGTAATCCCCAATTTGACATAAAAATCCAGAGGAAGATCGTATTTGGTATCAAATACAAAATCGCCCCTCCATCTGCCTGATTCTGTGATGCCGGGATATGCTACAGCCTTAGTCATCAAGCTTAAGTCGCCAATGTCATATAGGTTGAGTTCAGAACCGAAATAACCCTCCATACTGTTCTTATTGTCATCCTCACTGGAAAATTTTTCATTGACAAAAGATGCCCCTGCTACAAACCCCCAATATGAACTATTGGTATGGATCAAATATTTCCCCAACCCGAGCTTACCGTTGGTTCTCAGATCAATTTTTTGCTCTGTATTAGAAAGAAAAGTGATATCAATTGGCACGTACCAGTCCTTTGGTAAATATTGTTTGTAAGAAATCCCACCATCTGTTCTTTTAATAGGATCAGTTTCATCTTGAGTGGATCTGAGGGTATTGTAGTTCGCATCAAAAGACCACCTTTCGGCAAGATACCCAACGTTACTTCGCATAGTGAGCTGCCGCAGGTTATTTGCCTTGGTCAAGCTTATGCCAAAATCGATGGAGGCATAAACCCTGCTCCAAAAACCTTCATCTACAGATTTAAGAAATACTATATTTTCTGAGGTATATTCCAGAGATCCTTTTTCCTTATCGACTATCTCAATCTTTTCAGGGGAAACTGTCTGCAACGGACCATTATATCTTTTTCCATCAGAAGTTGTCACAAGAAATTGGGTTGTAGAGTAAATCTCACTGATTCCATCCCATTCTATCTTAAAATCACTGTCGCTGTAATCTGTTTCCATAGTAAGCACACCCCTGTCCATCCCCTTGAATTCACCCAAAATAATATTGCCATTTTTTAGCACAAGCGAATCTGACTGGGCATGAACAAAAATTGGAAATAGTAGAAGTATAAACGTTGTAGAATAATAAATTTTACGCATTGCTATAAATTATAGTTTTATACAAAACATCAAAATAAGTGCAAAAATGATATTTTATATAATCAAAATTAAATTTTAATTATATCTTAAGACTCCATTAACACACAACAAAACTATTAAGTACAAACCTAAACTATCACCTATGAAACTATCACAAAAACTCACGGCAGAATTTATTGGCACCTTTTGGCTTGTCCTAGGAGGGTGTGGCAGCGCCGTACTTGCAGCTGGCTTCCCCGAATTAGGCATTGGTTTTGCCGGTGTGGCACTTGCTTTTGGACTCACAGTACTGACACTGGTCTATGGACTTGGGCACATTTCAGGAGCACATTTTAACCCTGCTGTATCTGTAGGGTTATGGATTGGAGGCCGGTTCGATAGCAAAGAGTTATTCCCGTACATAGTTTCTCAGGTCTTGGGGGGCATAGCAGGTGCTGCTGTTTTATATCTTATCGCCAGCGGCAAGCCTGGTTTCGAATCGGGTGGTTTTGCTTCCAATGGATACGGGGATTTATCACCCGGAGGATATGGCCTTACCGCAGCTTTGGTTTGCGAAGTTGTGATGACGATGATGTTTTTGCTCATTATCCTTGGGGCCACAGACAGTCGTGCCCCCGCAGGTTTTGCAGGAATTGCCATAGGGCTTGGACTCACACTTATTCATCTTATCAGCATTCCTGTTACCAATACTTCTGTAAATCCAGCCCGTAGTACCAGTCAAGCCATTTTTGCAGGAAGCGAGGCATTGGGTCAACTTTGGTTATTTTGGGTTGCACCAATTATAGGGGCTATTTTAGCAGGATTAATTTATAAAACATGCTTCGCAAAAGCGAAATAGGACGCTATGGGTAGGGAGGATTCATAAAGCATGTGCTCCAAAAAAAGCATGGAAAATCCATGCTTTTTTATCCTTAATCGTCTTTATAAATAAACGAACATGGCTGAATTAAAAACCCAAAAGAATAATGCCAGTGTTGTGGCATTCCTCAACAGGGTCGAAAATGAAAAGCGCAAAAAAGATGCATTTACATTGCTCGAACTGATGAAGAAGATCACCAAGTCTGAACCTAGCATGTGGGGAACCTCTATCATTGGTTTTGGCGACTACCACTACAAGTATGCCAGTGGCAGAGAAGGTGATTGGTTTATTACAGGTTTTTCCCCTCGCAAGCAGAGCATGTCCCTTTACATAATGTCGGGATTCGGTAAATATCAAGAAATTTTAAGCAAGCTTGGCAAATACAAGACTAGCGTGTCCTGCCTCTACATCAACAAGTTGGACGATATAAATATGGACATACTCCATGAATTGATAGAAAGTTCTTTCCTTTATATGCAGTCCAAAAAATAAGAAATCAACTCACCTCATCGCGAAAAACTGCTAGATGCGTAGCCGTTTCCCTTATGATGCGCTGCACATCCAATCCATGCTTTATGCCTGGAATAAATGTTTTTTCATCCCTTCCGCCAAGGAATAAATAATGAGCATGCACCATTGATCTAAGCCATCCTGCGGGCACGTGCCCAGACGGAAAACTTGTAATGGGTTTATAGTGGCTTCCAACAGGCTGCTTGATCCACTGTCCGGTTTCTTCTAAAAAGTATTCGAAAAAATCCGGCGTTTGCGAATTGAACCTAAGCGTCCCTTTTTCTGCATAAATTTCCAAATATACCAAGTCTCCGGTACCTGAGCTGATCCTGCTCGCCGACATGGTGCCAACTGCTTTGGTTATGGGATCGATCAATGAAAGGGAACTAAACAAATCAGAATCTTCCGGCACATCTGCAAAATCCCCTGATTGCAAAGCACTCAAAATTCGCAAATCGCCATTAAAAAAAGCCATCAACAAGCTGATACCATGAGATCCAAGATCTGCCATAGCCCCACCATCTGGGGCGGGTGTCAGCCGGGATTGCCGCTTGTCGCGATACGATTTTTGCAAATAATCCCCATGGTAATATTTTAAATCAAAATGTATAGGCTTGCCTAATATCCCGGATTTCCAAAAAGACCAGGCCTCTCTCACCGCGGCTGTCTGTAAAAACTGAAACCCAACCTGTATCTGCACGTCATTTTCAGAAGTTGCGATCATGGATTTTATAAGCTTTTCTTCCGATCTCGATGAGCAAACAGGCTTCTCCAAGTATATCCTAGATACATTTGGCATACACATTGCCAAAGACAAATGCTCGTAATGCACCTTGTTAGGGCCTAAAATAAATACAGTATTAGTCTCCTCATTTTGTACAAAATCATCTAAATCCTGAGCCATGGAAAAACCATAGTTTTTTGCAAAGTCGGCACGACTCGATTCTCGCGAAGAGGTAACGGATACCAATGAAACCTCTGGGGTGTCATTATAATAAAATTTGAGTGAGTTGAGTGCATAAGCATGCGCCCTGGCTATGCCTCCTGCCCCGATAAATCCTATATTTATTTTGTCCATTTCTATACATTTTAGAAAAACTAAAAATAGCGGATTAAAAAGTAATTGATATGTAAAAGGATAACTTTTTGCTACGAGATCGGGAGGGAAATGGTAAATTTCGTTCCTTTTTTCAGATTAGACGACATACCGATTCTTCCACCTAACTTCTGAATTGTTTCATTCACAATATACAAGCCCAGCCCTGACCCTTCTGACTGATCAGATGCCCTATAAAACATATTGAAAATTTGATCATGGTGATTTTCATGGATACCTATCCCATTATCTTCCATCGTTATTATTACAGTGTCGGCATCTAACTTAGAAGAGAATTTTACCCACTGATCCTCTTTTTTCATATCGGCATACTTAATGGCGTTAGATGACAAGTTTGTAAGAATGATATTTAACCTTGACGAATCAGTTGATATTTCATGGATTTTAAGGTCTTTTATCAAGCTAATCTGTTTTGCACCATCCATATACCTTAGTTTGGAAGCAATGCCGTCCATCAACTTTTCCAAATCGACCTTCTCCTTTTTTACTGCTACCCGGGAATTTCTAGAATGATCGATGATATCTCCTACAAAGCTGTCGAGATCTGTGATTCGCTGATCGACCATTTCGATATAACCGACCATATTTTGGTTATTCTTTTCTCGCTTCATAAGACCCGTCAACCCCATAACAGATCGCAAAGGTGCTCGCAAATCATGCGATGCACTATAAACAAAGCGATCTAGCTCTTCATTAGATTTCCTCAAGTCGCCTTGCATTGCCAACTGCTCCTTTTCTGCCAGATTGTTCAGCCTCAACAAAAACAGCATGCCAACAATAAGAAGCACGAAGGAAGTTAAGATATTGATTGCCAATGTAATGATCCCCATTCCTTCATTGATTTTAATATCTCCAAACGGGTGGTAATCAGTGTATTCAAGAATCAATACTAAGACCATTGGGATAATAGAAAAAATAATACTGATAACTAATTCTGATTTATAGAAAACGTTAAAGGCCAAAATTGCCATTGGAAAAAGAATGAATACCAATCGAACCTCTTCATCAAAAAGTCCTGCCGCTACAAAAATCATAATATTGAGTAATCCAAGGTTCAATATTTTAGCTAAACGATGCTGTCCTTTTTCATTGAAAATGTATATCGAAACCAGAACTAGAATGAACAGAACATCAATAATGCAAACCACGATATATCCATGGTATAGATCATTGAAAAAATGTATCACAGAGAAGATCGTACCGACAACAAGCAGTTGTGAAAAAAATGTATCGCGCCTAGAATTGTCATCCTGGGGCTCAATCTTTGAGAACCTGGTCCAGTTCTTTGGCTCAAAACAGCTCAAAATATCCATTGTTAATTTTTAGAATAGAATCTTTGATTTTCTTCTTCGTAAAGATAGCAATTGCAACATAAAATATTGAAATAATCCATCATTAGATAGCGCCGCTGGTGTAAAAATGCCTCAAATTCTTTCTGTAACTAAAATAGTCGTACCTCTAATAGAATTTATCCGTGAATTGGCACACCCGAGTCCTTGTGTACTTATAAGAAATACCTAAATTTACATTGTTGTATTTTCAGAAAACCTACCCTAATGAATTTCAAATCTCTCCTTTTATTGCTGGCTCTATACGGTGCCACATCGTGCACGAGCCAATCCTGTGAAAAACCAAATATCTTGCTCATTCTTGTAGATGACATGGGATTTTCTGATATCGGCTGCTTCGGCAGTGAAATACAAACACCTAATCTTGATCGACTGGCGGCAAACGGCATCCGCTATACGCAAATGCACAACACTTCCAAATGTTTCCCCTCTCGGGCAACTTTACTGACAGGTATTTATGCGCAACAAAATGGATATGATGCTTCCTACAAGCAACCGTTAAAAAATGCCGTTACCATTGGCGAAGTACTGCAAACTGCCGGTTACCGGACTTTATGGTCAGGCAAGCACCATGGAGTAGAGACACCAGTCGATCGTGGATTTGATCGGTATTACGGATTGCGCGAGGGTGCAAGCAATCACTTCAACCCGGGACTGCAACGCGAAGGCGAGGCCAAGCCAGCACAAAAAAGACCAGATCGGCCATTTTTTATTGACCACAAGAAGTATCAGCCATACTCTCCTGATCAGGATTTTTATACCACTGATTATTTTACAAAATATGCGCTTGATTGGTTAGATGAATATAAAGATGACAATAAGCCATTTTTTCTTTATATGTCTTACACAGCCCCACACGATCCATTGATGGCTTGGCCAGAGGATATAGCTAAATACAAAGGCAAATATCTGGAGGGCTATGAAGCCATACGAACTAAGCGATACACCAAGCAGAAAGAAATGGGTTTGTTTGATGAAAGATACCTCCTGTCTGAGGAAACTTACGATGCATGGACATCACTCAGTGACTCCATGCGACATGTAGAGGATTTGAAAATGGCCATTTATGCCGCAATGATCGACCGTGTTGACCAAAAGATTGGCGAATTACTTCAGAAAATCAAAGAGCAGGGAAAAAGCGACAATACGCTTGTGCTGTTTATGTCAGACAATGGCAGTTCCTCGGAAGTAGTGAACATTCCCGGGGATGGAAAAATCGGCACAGTCGGTCAATGGACTTCCTTGGGCAAAAATTGGGCAAATGTGGGAAATACACCTTTCAGATATTATAAAAATTACTCCTATGAGGGAGGTATCTGTACGCCGATGATTGCCTATTGGCCAAAAGTCATCACAGGAAAAAATATGATTAATCGCTCTACTGGGCATTTTATTGACATCATGGCTACGCTGGTGGATATCACCGGGGCGACTTATCCAAAAGAATTTAACAATCAAAAGATAGTACCCATGCAGGGCGTGAGTTTACAACCAACCTTTTCGGGAGAACAAATGACCCGATCTAAACCGCTGTTTTGGAAATGGGGTAAAGGAAAAGCTGTTCGTGATGGAAAATGGAAAATAGTAGCCCATGGAAAAGATGCTCCTTGGCAACTGTACGACATGGAAAACGACCCTTCCGAGACCAATAATTTGGCTGATAACCAACCTGAAACTGTCGAAAAAATGAACGGGCTTTTCGTCGCTTGGGAAAAGGATAATGAACAGTGGAAATAGTGATAAAGGCAATATGCCGCCGGATACTGCGAATTCGTGTTCTCTATATTAACAGTAAATATATCTTTAAATTAAAAGACTTTCGAAAACTTTCTTGCAAAAAAATCCGCAATCGGTTTTTTATCATAAAAGATTGAAATAAATAAAAACTTTGCTCCTTTTAACAGATCTCCATTTTTTATAAAATACACAGAAATACCAAATGCATATTTACCAATATTTTTTATCATTATTTCCCGGTATTTACCGTCAAAATCCTTTTTTAAAGTTTGATAGTGTGTATATAAAGCAATCATACTTTTCTTACTTGTTGATCTTGAAATTCCACCTAAATGTATGCGATATGCCGACATACTATCGACCAAACATCGTGCTTTTCCGTTTTCCAATAAGGTTAGAAACATTGGTGTATCCCCATATAAATATCCATGAGTTTTTGCTCGGGCAATTATCTGGTTCAAATATTCTGATCTAAACATAACAGAAGCAGTTGGTATCGACCATTTTTCCAGCAATTCCCTGCCAACATAATCTTTCTCTTCCAAATGATTAAAAGTTTCTGAATCAAATTCACAGTCGTTTTCATCAACAATTTTGGATTTGTGAAAACAAAAAGAATAGTCATCATTATTTTCAAGGAAATCGACCTGTTTTTGCAGTTTTTTTGGATCTGTCCAATAGTCGTCTCCTTCGCAAAGTGCTATGTATTTGCCTTTTACTTTAGGGAATAACATTTGCGAAAATGGTTTTACACCTTTCGAAAATTGATTTTCAGTTTGAAACGTAATGTCGAAAAACCCGGGGTAGCGATCGTTATAATCTTCCAGAATTGAAGTTGTATTATCTTCAGAGCAATCATCATTTATAAAGATCTCAGTTTTAAAATTGAATTTTTGCATTAAAAAACCATCCAAAGTTTCGGCTATAAATTTTCCGTGATTGAATGTTGAACAGCATATACTTACGAGTACATCGGACATGATATTCAGATTTAAAAAATATAATTAAAACAGCACTTCAATTAAATATTTTTACAGTTCATTGATTAGTTTTCTTCCATAACTCCCATTGCCAGGATTCAGGTTTAACTTTGTTCTCAATTCTTTGGATGACATCACTTTTCTTTCGTTTGCAGAAGACAGAACGTGAATTCGTTTTAATAAATCACTGTTTTTAGCCAATATCGATCGATTTTGATCGAAATAGATATTATCTTCCAAACCAACCCTTACCCCTCCATCTGCGGCAATTGCTACCGAATTCATTTTAAGTTGGTCGTCACCTATTCCCGCAAAGCTCCAATATGAATTCTCCGGCAAATCACGAACCATCAATCCTGCGTGCAATAAATCGGCCTGTGCACAGGCTATGTTTCCAAGCAGTAAATTGAAATAATGTGGAGCTTGTAGAACTCCTTTTTTCTCCAGGTATTTTGCATAATTAATCATTCCTGCGTCAAAAGCTTCCAGTTCTGGAAGTATACCTTTATTCTTCATCTCCATTGCAAGTTTTTGAATCATTTCCGGAGAATTTACACTTTCGGTTTTATTAAAATTTAAGGAACTTAATGTTAAACTCCCCATATCTGGTTTTAAATTCCCCTCAAGTTGTAAGGGTGAAGCACGGTGAGCAAACTCTTTTATCCCCCTTCCACTCAATGAAACACAAACCACCAATTCCGGGGCATATTTGCGTATGCCCTCAATGATTTTACCGTAAATCTCATTTTTGTATGTTGGCACTCCAGTTAATTGATCCCTTGCATGTAAGTGAACCATTGTTATTCCAATCTCCACCGCTTGGTGCACATCTTCAACTATTTCCGAAACAGTTACAGGTACATGCGGTGTCATTTCCTTTGTAGGAATCATTCCGGTAGGAGTAAAATTGATAATTAAATTCATTGCATTCGTGTTATGATAAGTTTTTTACAATCTGACAGGGATTTCCAAATGCAAGCACGTTTGAAGAAATATCTTTCGTTACAACACTTCCTCCACCAATAATGGTATTGCTGCCTATTTTAACATTGCTGAAGATTGTACAACCAGGCCCAATTGTTGTACCTTTTCCAATTTCTACATGTCCGGCAATATTTGATCCTAAGTAAATGGAAGAAAAGTCGCCAATAATATTGTGGTGGCCAATAGAACAATTACGGCCAATATTTACGCCAAAACCAATTTTTGTATAAGGTGCAATAACTGATAATGGTTCTATTTGCAACCCAAAACCAGTTGTTACAGTTGATGAAACTACAGATGAAGGATGAACCAAATCAGAAAATTCATTGCGATTGATTTTCCATAAATCCTGATAAAAATTATTTAGAAACTTTTTGGTAGAAGGTTTATTACTGCAAAATATAAATCCTTTAACTGGAGTTTGCTTTATTTCAGTATAAAATATTTCCGCATATGGAATGTTTGATTCAAAAGGCGCAACCGCTCTTTTTTCAGTTTCATTAATTATGATTTTTACTTTTCCCTCGTAATTTAGTGCCGTGAGACTTTCAAATATCAATGAAAGGTAACTTCCACTATATCCAATAATTGTTATTTCCTCCATTAATTTAAATCAGTTTAAAATTGGTTATTGCTCATTTTTAAAAAAAAAGTTTGAAGTATTTAATCGTTTAGCATTTTTATTCGTTTACCCATTTTATTGTATAGTCATGCACCATTTCACTTGTTTTTTCCACTCCGTTAAACATTAAAACATCGATAATTGATAATCCGGGCATGAAACTTCGGTTATTTTGAAAATACGGATTTAGTTTATGTTGAATAAAACCCAATTTAATTCCTGCTTTTTCGTACTCTTTTTTCGGGTAGAAGGCTTCACCGTCGGGGGCATTAATATATGTATCCAATCCAAGTGTTTTGCACATATTTATTCCCCAATACCCCCCTCCAGAAGCTTTTTCAGTTTCATGCACAAATTCAGAAAATTGCATAATTGAAGTGTCAATTTTTAATTGATTGGCAATCGCTTTTGTGGTTCTGACATTAAAATCTACGAGAGAATCCACATCACTTAGTATTAGCTTCTTCAGAATTGTAATTGTTTCATCATAGTATGCAGCCTTCTTTTTGTAATGCTCCAATTGTGCAATCAATTTGTTCTTCCATTTTTGGTCAGGGTTTAACTTACATTCGGGAAGCATAGTTGGAAATGATGTAGGCTGCACACCAACATTAATAAATTGAAATTCATTCAGATTTGGTTTTAGAATACGGTTTCTTGTCATCCAACTTTTATGGCTAAATTGCGAAGTATCAAAAAAAATAAATCTATCTGCCGCTGAAATAAGGCTGAAATAACCTAAATAAGGAAAAAAATAAGGTTGATGCGAAGCAAGGATCATGTTTAATTTACTTTTATAAATAATCAGCTTTAATACAAAATCTACCTATTTAACATTATTCTTATAATATCAGATTAATTTCTTTTTCCTGATTAAACCCCGAAATACAATGAATAATATAATCAATTTCAGCCAACTTCAAATCAGGATAAATCGGCAGGCAAATGACCATTTGCGAAACTTCTTTTGCAATCAATAAATTAGCGGAATTGGCTGATTCATAATTTTCATACATTGAAAACTCGCTGATTAACGGGTAAAAATAGCGCCGCCCATAAATACCATTTTCTTTCAGTTTTTCATAAAGCATATCCCTGCTTATCCCGTATTCTTTTTCGTCAACAAAAATTGGAAAATAAGCATGATTAGGAACTGTATTCTTCGGTTGTGCCAAAAAGGAAATTCCTTTTATACCATTTAAATTTTTTCGGTAAAAATGATCAATCGCTTTCCGTTTTTCATTGTTTGCTGAGTGACTTTGCAATTGAAGTAAACCCAAAGCTGCCTGCATTTCATTCATTTTCGAGTTAATTCCGCATGCCATAATTGTAGTTTCACTCGCAAAACCAAAATTTTTCAGGAAATCAATTTGCTTTTTAGTATTGGCATCGTGGCAAATTATCGCGCCTCCTTCCATTGTATTAAACACTTTGGTAGCATGAAAACTGAGGATCGAAATATCGCCATAGTTACATACACTTTGGTCCTCGTAATTAACACCGAAAGCATGGGCAGCATCATAAATTACTTTTAAACTGTGTTTTTTTGCAATTTCTTCAATACGTTCTACTTTACATGGATTTCCATAAACATGAACAGGTAAAATAGCTGTTGTATTTGAAGTGATGGCGGCTTCAATTTTTTCGGGGTCCAGGTTGCAAAACTCAGGTTCAACGTCAACAAAAACCGGTTTAATATTATTCCACAACAAACTATGCGATGTGGCTACAAAACTGAATGGAGTTGTTATAACCTCGCCTGAAATGCCCAACACCTGCAATGCTGTAACAAGCCCAAGTGTTCCGTTTGCAAACAACGAAATGTACGGTACACCAAGATATTCAGCCAGCTCCTTTTCCAGCTGTTTGTGAAAAGATCCGTTGTTGGTAAGTATTTTACTTTCCCAAATTTGTTCGAGGTAAGGCAAAAAATCCTGCAAATCAGGTAGAGATGGCTTTGAAACGTAAATTGGGCTTTTCAAATAATCCATTTTATAATTTTTTATTCCTTTTGAAAAGAAAATTTTTCAGTTCATTTAATTCGCTGAATTTGAAAAGATAGGATGTGCCTATAAAAAAAACAGCTCCTAAAAATCCCCCAAGAACAAGTTGAAAAAAACTTTCCATTAATATCAAAGTAGGGAAATAAGCTAAAAATCCAGTTATCAATGAAACTAAAAAAATCGGGGAAATATCCTTTAACTGTTTGAGAAACCCTACGTTAATAAGTTTTCCGGTGTAATAAGTATTAATGATCAGAGCTAAAGCCGATGTTAAAATTATTCCGTAACACATTACCAAAACGCCAAAAGGTGCAGTTGCAAAAAGTACAATTGTTGTCAAAGCTTTTTTAACTATTTCCAAACGCAGAAAAAGACCTGACCGTCCTTTTACCTGCAAAAGATTCAGGTTTATGGCATGAATAGGATAAAACATATAACTAAAACATAATACCTGTAACATTGGTACTGCAGGAAGCCATTTGTCAGTTAAAAAGATTAAAATCAGAGGTTCGGCCAGTCCAAATAAAATCATCATCAAAGGAAAAATAATAAATGCCGACATTTTTAGCAGTTTTCGATAATTGTTTCCCAATTGCGCAGTATTATCCTGCATCTCACTCAATACTGGAAATGTAACCCTTTGTATTATGTTTGTTATATTCGACGATGGAAGTTGTGCCAGCCCTTTTGCTCTTGTAAAAAAGCCTAATTCAGCGGATGTGAATTTCTTGCCAATTACTACCTGATATATATTTCGATAAACAGTATCCAACAATCCGGACACCATTAATTTTGAACCGAAGCCAAAAAGCTGGTTAAAAGAATTCAATGAAAAAACCAATTTTGGTTTCCAACCGATAAAAATCCACAATAGCCCCGTAGAAATCGCAGTCGTCGCTAATCCCTGAAAAACCAAGGCCCAAACACCATAGCCACTGTATGCCATTGAAACACCAATGGTTCCAGTAATAATCAGGGTAATTACTGTTATTTTAGTTTGAGTTTTAAAGTCGATAGCTATATTCAATATTGTAGTTTGAATAGAACCAAAAGCCCCAATTACAATATTCAACCCTACAACCCTGATTATAGAAGTTAGGATGGCAGTATTGTAAAAATTTGCTATGTAAGGAGCAAGGGCATACAAAATCAAATAAAAAAATATGCTAACTACAATGTTGTAATAAAAAACCGTGGAAAGATCAATATCAGTCCGATTTTGTTTTCGAATTAAAGCGGCACTAAATCCTCCGTTTATGAATACACCTGAAACTTCAGTAAAAATTAAGATCATGCCAATAATTCCATAATCTGAAGGTGATAATATTCTAGCAATTATTATTCCTATGACAAAGCTAATTCCCTTGCTTGAAAAGCTCTCAATTGAGCTCCATTTCAAGCTAGTAGCTGTTTTTTGTTTAAGACTTGTCATAAATAAATTGGGAGAACATTATAAAGCCATTTTAATTTGCATCCTAACGTACTTAAAATATGATATAAAAAGAATATATCTTTTAGTGCAATTCACTTGAAAAACGTCCTCATCAACCGCATTAATTTGTTAAAAATAGTATTTATAATCATTTGAGTCGAATTAAATTGAGATTGACCTTCTCTAGTAAGCCCTCACATCATCCACGAGAAAAACATCGGGGAATTGCTCGAGAAAATCGAAGACCAACAATAAACCCGAAACTGTCCAAAAGATGGACAAACTTTTCGTCGCTTGGGAAAAGGATAATGAACAGTGGAAATAACTTTGAAACTTCTACTATTTGCAACATTTAAGCACCTGATTTTTCACCGCGTACTATCCCTAACGGTCAATTCGGTTTTTAGGATTTGAGGGTCACCGGCCTTTCCTGTATTGATTTGTTGTAAGAGCATCTCCATTCCCACCTTTCCGATTTCGAAAGCGGGCTGTTTTACAGATGTGATTTTGGGCGAAGTGTAACTCGCCAGTGGCTCATCTGCATAGCCAATGATGCTGATGTCCTCAGGAATTTTATAACCCAAATGCTGTATGATCTCCATGGCCCTGAACACATGATAATCGCTGTGTGCAAGCAGGCCGTCAAAGTGAAATATATCCATCAACCTGGATATCGAATCCCTTAAATTTCCATGGATTTGAGGATCAATTACATATTCTTCCCTTATAGGAAATTCATGGATTTTCAATGCTTCTTTGTACCCCATAAACCTTCGGAAGGTCGTAGATATGTTTTCAGGTCCTTTGAGAAAGGCTATATTTTTACAACCGGTTTTGATCAAATATTCCGTAGCTAACTTTGCCCCTTCAAAATCATCCGTCATCACATAAGGCGCCTGAATGTCCTCACACATCCTATCGAGGAGCACGACAGGGATCTCATCATCGATCAGTTGCTGAATGTGGTCGTATTGATTGGTTTCATTGGACAAAGCCACCAATAATCCATCAACCCGTGCATTGAGCAATGCCAGGGCTGCACTTTGTTCCTTTTCAAATTCCTCATTTGAAACACAAATAATCTGCTGAAATCCATGAAGATCCAAAACACTATCAACACCCTTTACTATTTGAGAGTAAAAATGATGCGTGAGTTCAGGTACTATCAACCCAATGGTAGATGTTTTGGTCCTTTTGAGCCGTTGTGCATGTGGGTTTGGTCGATAGCCCCATTGCCTAGCCAAATCCATGATATGCTGCCTTGTTTCAGGATGCATCCTCCCTACCCCATTCAATGCCCTGGAAACAGTGCTCGGTGAAATATCCAACTCTTTAGCAATATCAACTATGGTAACTTTCTTCATGAATTACTTACCTGGTGTCATTCGCAAAAGTAAACAATGGAAAGAATACTTTTGTCTGATTGGAATGTCCCACATAAAAGAATCTAACAGTAACTCCTTGTATTGAATGCCCCACCAAATTAAAAAAAGCCTCCATTTCCCATGATATCATGCATGTCTACAAGTGTCATTCAGGGATTGTAATTTTCTTCGAAACAACAGAAGAGCTGCGCAGAACAAGATTTGATTTCAGAACAATTGTTTCTGATTTTACAAGCTTCGGATTTCTGAGTTTTTTCAAGATCTGTTGAGCAGCAATTTTACCCATTTCCTCTGATGGTTGTGCAATAGTCGTTAATGGCGGGTCGATAATAGAAGCAATAGGATCATCATTAAACCCCACTAAAGCAATGTCTCCAGGCACTTTTAGCCCTCTCTTTTTTATACATTGAACAACTCCAACGGCTGATGTATCATTAGCACAAAAGACCGCTTGAGGCATTAAAGTACCATCTAGTAGTTTTTCCATACTCTCCCGTCCTTCTTGGTAACTGAGTCCACTAACTACAATCAACTCTTCATTTAATTCAATATTGTTTTCACGAAGGGCTGAGAGATATCCTTCCTTACGCTCTCTATATATTTCCCGGTGTTCAGCACCTGTTAAATGGGCTATTCTCGTATATCCTTGTTCAATCAAATGCCTTGTGGCAATGTAGCCTGCTTCAAAATTATCTATCATGATTCTGTCAGTTCCAAGGTTCGAACTCGCACGATCGACAAATACCAAAGGGATTTTTCGATCAACAAAAGGTTTAAAATGGTCAAATCGTAATGTTTCCATTGCCAAAGAAACAATAAGTCCATCTACCCTAGAGGCAAACAAAGCCTTGGCATTGGCCACTTCCTTTCGCAACAAATCATTGGATTGAGAGATTATTACATTATATCCCTCTTTATTCGCGACCTCCTCAATACCGCTAATAACAGACGATATAAACGGCCGGTTGATCCATGGTGTAATGACTCCGATTGTTTTGGTACTTTTAGTACGAAGACTAGATGCTAAAATATTAGGCCGATAACCCATTTTCTTGGCCATTTCCTTCACAGCCTTGGTTGTCCTACCACTGATACTTTGGTGTTCATTGAGTGCGCGCGAAACTGTTGCAGGGGAAACCTTCAATGCTTTTGCAATATCATAAATTGTAATTTCCTTTTTCACTTTAGGTTTGTAATTCTTATGATGTTATGACACATGCCTCAAAGCACTCCGGCCACATGATATTAACTTATTCTGATAGAATATTGATGCAAATTTGAGAGTTGTTTGATCTAATGAAAATTTAATTTAACAAATTTTACGCAATCGATTGCGCCATCTTGAAACATTTCATAACTTGAAGTCAAGAATCGATATAATTTCATTTTTGATATTGTGACAAAACACCCATTATATAATCAAAAATGGAGTTCTATATTCTAAACTTTTATTCATTTAACACCTAAAATTATGTCCTATGCTTACTAAAAAAGTTAGTTATTATTTAATGTCGCTAATTTTATCAGCATGCCTGATATTATTTGACAGCACGATAAGTCAGGCCAAACGCCCAGCTTATCAAGGAAACACAGTAACCGGAAAGATCACCTCATCAGAAGATAACAGTGCTCTGCCCGGTGTAAACATTGTAGAGAAAGGAACCACCAATGGCACCATCTCCGATCTAGATGGCAAATACTCTCTCAATGTCAGTGAAAATGCGACTCTAATTATCAGCTATGTTGGGTACGTTGGTATGGAAACATCGCTTAACGGAAGGTCTGTTATTGATTTTTCCATGGAACCGGACGTTACTTCATTGAGCGAAGTGGTAGTGATCGGGTATGGCACCATCGCTAAAAAGGACTTTACTGGAGCGGTATCACAACTGGATGCTGAGAAACTGGAAACAGAATCCACATCCAACATGACAGATATGCTTCGTGGATCAATGCCTGGATTGAATGTTGGTATGACCACTAACCCTAAAGGGATCAGTAGCTCCAGCGATATGCTCGTCAGGGGCCAAACTTCCATTAGGGCAGATGCGGATGATCAAAAATCAGCTAACGCCCCTCTTATCGTGGTGGATGGTATGATCTACTATGGTGATTTGGCCGACATCAACCCCTCAGACATTGCCACTTTCGACGTACTTAAGGATGCTTCATCAGCCGCCATTTATGGGGCAAGAGCTTCTAATGGAGTGGTTTTGATCACCACTAAAAAAGGGAAAAAAGGGAAACCAATCATCAACGTATCTACAAGTGTAGGTATGGCAAGACTTTCAGGACAAGAAATAACGCCAATGAATCCTGATGCATTTATTGATTGGCGTATTGCTGGTTTTGAGAGTAACGAGCGTCATCAAATCGGCATCGGGCCTGGTTACTATAACAGCTCCAATGATCTTCCAGCAGGGGTTTCAGTAGACGATTGGAAAGCATATGATGGATCTTCATCTGCCACGGATTTGGATGCCATCTGGCTGAATCGAATAGGTTTTTCTCCGATAGAAATTACCAACTATGAAGAAGGGAATACAGTCAAATGGAATGATTATCAATACCAAAATGCACTTACTCAAGATTACAATGTTAGTATTTCTGGAAGCTCTGATAAAATAAATTATTATTGGTCTTTAGGTTACACTGACAACGAAGGAATTCGGTATAATCAATCCTATAATGCTATTCGTTCTCGGATCAATTTGGAAGCTTCAGTTACAGATTGGCTAAAGGTGGGTACGAATACAAGCTTTACGATCAGAGATGAAAGCCCCATATTGGCCAGTGACAATATGGTCCAGAACACTCCCTATGCATCCTTCTATGAAGAGGATGGAAAAACGATAGTTTATGCGCCAACTGGCAATATTTCCAATTCAAGGCATCCATGGCTGGATCTGACTTACAGGGATCGTTTCTTGAAATACAACTCATTGATGAGTAAGATTTATGCTACGATAACATTGCCATTAGGGTTTACCTTTACCTCAGAATATATCACCCGGTTCAACTGGAACAGGGACTACAACAGTTATTCTTCTGCCCACTTCGACTGGGGCAAGCAGGGAGGCCGTGCTTCCAGAAAAAACAATACACTCTTTGAATGGCAGGTCAACAATATCCTAAAATGGAATAAGGTATTTGACGATCATTCGTTCGATGTGACTCTAGTGCAGAATGCAGAAAAATATCAGACTTGGGAAGACTATACAGAACGTCAGCAGTTTCAACCTAATGATTTATTAGGCTACCACAGACTGCAGGCTGCAACAGAAGATGTAAGTATTACCAGCAATGATGAGGTAAGCACCGGGGATGCTTTGTTGGCCAGACTAAACTACTCCTATAAATCAAGGTATGCGCTCACTACTTCATTCCGACGGGATGGGTATTCTGCTTTTGGCCAAAAAAATCCAAGAGCCAATTTTGGCTCTGTGGCACTTGGCTGGACCATTAGCGAAGAAGATTTCTACAACATAGAATGGCTTGATCTTTTAAAATTGCGTGGATCTTTTGGAACTAACGGTAACCGTGGTGTTGGTAGATACGATGCTTTGTCGAATCTTGCAACAGGTAAATTTGTTTTAATCAATGGTGGTTCTCCGAGCTACGTCTCACAGTTGTATACCAGCCGGATGGCCAATGAAAACCTACAGTGGGAACGTACCAGCGCATATAATTTTGGCCTGGATTTCTCATTATTAGAAGGCCGGATAACAGGTGATGTAGAGGTTTATTTTATGACTACAGATGATTTATTGATTCCTCGCCAGTTGCCAAAACTTACCGGGTTCAGCAGTGTATTCTCTAATCTCGGGCAGGTAAAAAACAATGGTATTGAGTTTGCCATCAATACAATCAATATCGACAAGGTTGATTTTAGATGGTCTTCTGCTTTTTCGTTTGCACATAATAAAAACGAGATCACCCATTTGTATGGAGATATGGTCTTAGATGAGAATGGAAATGAAGTAGAAGCAGACGATGTAACCAACAAGTGGTTTATTGGCCATGCTTTGGATGAAATATGGGATTATAAAATCGATGGTATCTGGCAAGAAGACGAAAAGGATGAAGCGGGTAATTATTCACGCTCTCCCGGAGACTTCAAATTAATTGATGTGGATGGAGATGGTGTTTATACAGATGCTGACAAGCAATTCCAAGGCAATACAGCACCTAAAGTAAGGTTAACATTTAGAAATGATTTCTCCTATAAAAATTTCGACTTGTCCATCAAAATGTATTCCTATTTGGGTTATTTTTCTGCTAACAACCATAAAAAGAACAATGACGTTTTTTATGACAGAGGAACCTCATTAGATGCCCCATATTGGACACCGGAAAACCCATCCAACGAATGGGCAAGAGTAGAAAGTTATGAATCGGGCTTTACTGTATGGGAAAACAATTCATTTGTCCGTATTGATAACATCGCATTAACTTACAACGTTCCTAGCAGCTTTTTGGACAAATATAATGTTGTTGGTCTTCGCCTATCGGTTGTAGCACAAAACCCATTGGTATGGGCGCCTGAATGGACATGGATGGATCCTGAGATTAAAGGTTATACGCCTTCTACTTATTCATTCAAATTAAATTTGACACTTTAAAGAACTGAGAATATGAAAACATATAAAATATTATTAGTAATTATATTAATGATGGGGTTCACCACCGGTTGTGATGATGAATGGCTGGTGCCGGAACCCTTATCCTTTTATGCACCGGAAAACACTTTTGTTAACGCTGCAGGATTGGATGCCGCTCTCGTTGCATGCCTGAGAAATTCCAGACATGAGTTTTACGGGGATGGTGCTCCGGAAATCACAGAAACCATATTTTCAGATTTAGCGGTAGAGGGAACAACTGACAAAACAGGCCCCGCCATGGACTTGCCAGCACAAATTTTGCCGGACGAAAATCTAAATAGCGCCAATTTCAATCGAATTGGTTGGTTCTGGGATGAAGGGTATTACAGGATTAAATATGCCAATACGGTAATTTCCCGTATTGATGAGCCCGAATGGGAAAATGATGCCGAAAAGAATAATATCCTTGGTAAAGCCTATTTTCATCGAGCCAGAGTATATTATCGGCTGACCCAACAGTTTGGAGATGTCCCGCTTATTTTAGAGGAAATCACGGAACCAAAACTAGATTTCTATGGTGTAACAAGGGAAAGCATCTTACAGAAATGTAAGAAGGATTTGATGTTTGCAGCTACTTGGGTGAAACCAGAATCTGAAGGCGTTGCTGTTGGCGACATCAACAAAGCTGCTGTAAACCATTTACTGACCAAGGTCAATCTAGCATTGTTGGACTTTGATGATGCCATTGCCTCTGCTTCTGCAGTTATCAACGATGGATACCACAGTTTGATGACAGAGCGATTTGGTGTTGATAAGGACGATCCTACACATGATGTCATCTGGGATCTTCATCAAAATAGAAATAAAATACTCAGCGAGAACAGGGAACGCATTTATGTATTTGTAGGCGATGAGGCGTTTACGGAAGATGGGGCAAGTGAAAAGAGCAGTGTGATGCGCCAGACCGTACCGTTTTGGGGTGGTGCAGGTAAAATCAAAACCCCTTCCGGAGCAGCAGGCATGTCTGATAACCCGCTTGGAGCTAACGTTGGTGGTAATCCTGTAGAAATTGATCAAGTAACCAAGTATGGAAGAGGCATTGGCCGTTGCCGTCCATCCCCGTACTTTCAACATGATGTTTGGGAAGGCTACCCAAACGATCTACGCCACACCTTTCCCAATTGGGTAAGAATGGAAGATCTTGTGTACAACCATCCAGGATTGAAAGCTGATGGCGATTCTTACTACGGAGCCAATCTTGAAAAACGCGATGCCCAGGGAGGCATATTGTGTACGGATACCATCCGTTCGTGGTACGACTGGCCATATTATAAATTGTACGTTCCGGATCCTACAGATGCTACCCCTGATGGTGGATATGGCAATTGGTATTGCTACCGATTGGCAGAGACCTACCTGTTAAGGGCCGAAGCTTATTTTTGGAAAGGTGATTTAGGTAATGCAGCAATTGACATCAATGCCGTCCGTAACAGGGCAGGTGCCGCTTCATTTGATCCATCTGAAGTAAATATTGGAACAATTCTGGATGAGCGTGCCCGTGAGCTATATTATGAAGAACCTCGCAAAACGGAACTTACCCGTATGGCATTTATCTTGGCTCAAACAGGCCAAACTGCATATAATGGTAAAACCTATAGCATGAGCAATTTTTCAGAAGATAATTTCTGGTACGATCGTGTTATTGAAAAAAATGTTTTTTATCGCAATAATATAGTTGCTCCGCACTACGCTTATCGTGCTGCTCCATGGATTGTGTTATGGCCAATACCAGCACCAACCTTAAATTCTAACCTCGGGCATATTAATCAAAACAAGGGATATCCCGGAGATGGGGACTACCAAACCCCACGAAAGTGGGTAGATGGCCCTGGAGAAGGTGAAATCGTAGAACAGTAATACTATAACTAACCATTGGCAAGTATTTTAAAAGGGAACATTCTGTGCAGAATGTTCCCTTTTTTATCGATTCAAGACGTAAACAGTCAAAGCTTCAAGAATTATCCCACTGCTTTCTCTTTCCGCGTTCCAAAATATGCCATGATAAATGCTGCTGATACAAACATGATCAGGCTGTACAACGCTCCCGGAAGGGACATCTCCGGTTGCTTAAGTATCGAACTGGCGATAACGATAGCCAGTGTGCCATTTTGAATTCCTGACTCTATGGAAATAGATAGTGATTGCGGAAGGTTTAATTTTAACAATCGAGATGCCGCAAACCCCAGTCCCATGGTCAGTACATTTAAGGCAATGACCACAGCTCCTAAGGATTCTATGGAACTTAGGAGTATTTCTTTGTTGGCCGCAATGATACCTGCAATGATCACCACAAATATGACAGTAGAGGCTATTCTCGATGGCGATTCCATTTTCTTGGAAAACTCAGGTTTGTATTTGCGCAACATCATCCCGATGCCAACCGGCAATACTGTGATCCCGAAAATTTGGACAACTGTTTTTACAATATCCAACTGTATTTCCTGCGATTCGGCCAGAAAATGGTTCATGGACAAACTGATGATGAGTGGTATGGTTATCACTGTAACGATGCTACAAATGGCCGTGAGGGTGATAGAAAGTGCCGTATCTCCTTTGGCTACGTGAGTGATCAGGTTGGATGTGACACCCCCGGGGCATGCGGCCAATATCATCAATCCAACGGCCAGTGTGGGAGGCAACCCAAATATTTTGGCCAATCCAAATCCAAGTAAGGGCAGGAAGATCAACTGGTTTGTCAGGCCCATAAAAATGGCCTTTGGAAATTTGACAACTCGTTTGAAGTCGTCGACCACCAAGGACAGGCCCATGCCAAACATGATGATTGCCAGAGATAGCGGCAGCACAACTGAAGTCAATACACTTTCGTTCATAAATTTTGGGTTTTGATGAAATATTAATGTTTAGTTCGTTTAGCTCTTTGGAATAGAACCATCAAGCCTCGACAGAACATTTTTGCTTTAATTTTTCATGGATTTTTTGAGGTTTTCTACCAGCCACTGCGAAGGCAAGTCAGTTTTATTTAAAATGGCAAAAGAAAAATTATCAGCCAAAATCTCTTCGGGATGAATGATATATTTTGTGTTCTGTCCTACTTGCTCATAAAAACCTGACACCTCATTCATTGAATATATTTCCGGTTTTCCGTCTTTCAAATAGACAGTTTTTTCTCGATTTCCATCCAATCGCAAAAAGCCAACCTGTAAATATTCAAAAAACATTCCTCCCTCATAGGGTCGATTGGCATACAAAACCATCATGCAATCCATGGATTTTCCACCCTTCTTTAGGGTAATAAAGTAATCTGTCTGTGGTGCATCCGGATTAGTAATTCTTGCATTTGCAATGGATTCTGGATAGGCAATCTCATTCATTTTCTGAAAACCGATCAGCGCATAAAGATGTTCCCGAAATGCTGCATCATTTCTAGAAAGAACATGAAAAAGCTCATGAATTACGACAGGCTTCAGGTCTTCTTTAGATTTTTTCAGCAGCTTTTCACCGAATACAATGTAATTCCCTCTAGTATAAGCAGACGCCCCACCCTCTTCCAGAAGTGTCGTTTTAACCATGGAAATATTTTTGGGAATGTTAAGGCGATAACCACTCCGAATTATTTCTATATTAATTTCATGAAAAATAGTATCAATTTTTTGCTTCTCAGTAGCGTCCCATTCGCGCACCTGAGTTGCAATAAATTGAAACAGGTCAGCCTTGGCGCTGTTCTTTTTTTGCATCCGCGAATCTATGTCAAACGCACTCCAACAATTTGTATATGCATCTTCAGTAGTTAGCAATTCTTTAGCTTTATCCTCATCGGCATATCGAATGCTTTTCTCCAAAGACTGCCCAACTGCATCAAATCCTATCATCGCCATAGCAAAAATTATAATTCCATAAATTGTTCCTCTATTCGTTTCCTTCAACATAATATCAATGACAATTGCACTTGCCAAGATATCGAAATATTTTAAAACCGTTATGCTTGCCGCAACAATCCATTGTTATCATCGAATTGTTTGAAAAGAAAAAATGTATTTTTGTCCATCTACTAAAGTAGTGCCCCTATTATGAAAAAATTGCTATTGCTATTGCTAATATTCATTCACTGCTCGATGCTTGCTCTTGCACAGTCTGTCGAAAAAGCCTCTATAATCCATGAATTAGAGAAAATCAATGATACCCCATCCATGCTTTCTTTTAGCAATTCCTTGCCCATAAACAACCAAGGAGGCCATCTACAAGGTATTCAATTTCTATCACACGGAACGTCTGACTACTATGTCGTTTCGGGCAGCTCAGATACTTATTCTTACTATTCCATTATAAAGAAAGGAGAGAAAAGCCAGATAATTTCCATGAATAAAATTCTCGACAAGCCGTTCAAGCACGCCGGTGGATTTCAAATACATGGCGATCTGATGGCCATTGGTGTGGAAGATAATGAGGCTAAGAAAAATTCAAAAGTGTTTATTTTTCGCTTGGACAATCCTGAAAAACCCTCAAGAGAACCACTGGCCATTATCGAGCGGATTGGCACGTACAAGCGAGCAACGGCAGGATGTGTCGGCATCACGGTGGTAAATGGGAAAGTGCTTGTGGTCGTTGGAGACTGGGATGCCGAAAATCTGGATTTTTATCTGATCGACGAAGAAAAACTCAATGCAGAAGGTGCTACTCTAGAATTTGAATATTCCATAAAAGCCAAAAACATGGATCGGACAAATTGGGTAAATCCTCGTTGGGAGAGTTATCAAAATATCAATTTTGTACAGGATGCTTCCGGTGGGCTTTTTCTCGCCGGCATGGCAGGTAATGAGCAAGAAGAAAACGTATTAGATCTTTTTGAAGTTAAATCTAATGACCTCTCCTCATTCCAATTGCAAAAAGTATGGTCAAAAAGCTATCCAAAATCCATGAAAACAAAATTTCGTTGGGGAGCAGGAATCGATGCCAGCGGAGGTCACATCCGTATTATTTCCTGTGGTGAGCACATTGAAAATAATTCTGAGATCGGGATTTACAAATGAAATGATATAGATTTAACCTATTTTTTTCTTAAAGATCAATTTAATGGCTAATAAAAATAAGCAAGCCGAATTTGTAAAATGGTTTGGCCCTCTTTTAGATGCATTAAGAGAGTTGGGGTATTCTGGGAAACCCAAAGAAGTATCAGATAAAATAGCGAAAAACTTAAACCTCGATGAGAGTTTTCTAGATCAGACTTTAAAATCCGGTTCCAATCGATTTCATAACCAAGTGGCCTGGGCAAGACAGTATCTTATTTGGGAAGGCCTATTAGATTCTTCTGTTAGAGGCACATGGAAACTAACTGAAATCGGGAAAAATACTCATTTAGACTATAAAAAGTCTCATGCTTTATTTTTAAAATGGGTAGAAATTAACCAGTCAGCTAGAAAAAATAAATCTAAAAAGGAAGTCCTGAATGAACAAGAGGAAAATGATCCTGAATCACTTGAATTCAAAGCGGAATCAAATCTACTCGAAGTTCTACAGCAAACGTCACCTAACGGTTTTGAAAACATATGTAAGGAGTTATTACGTGAACATGGGTTCGAAAATGTTGAAGTCACGGGGAAGTCTCATGATGGAGGAATAGATGGGTTTGGTGTGTTGGAATTAAATCCTTTTGTAAGCTTTAAAGTTTTATTTCAATGCAAAAGATACAAGGGGTCTGTTTCCAGAGCACAAGTTGGAGATTTTAGAAATGCAATGATAGGCAGGGCTGAAAAAGGTATTATTCTAACAACAGGAACATTTACAAAGGAGGCCGAGAAAGAGGCAAATAGAGATGGTGCTCCACAAATTGAACTCGTTAACGGCAAAAAGCTGGTGGCCATGTTTGAGAAAGTAGAATTGGGAGTTTCGCCTAAAGTTATTTATGAAATTGATCTTAAATACTTTGCAAAATTTAAAGATTGAAATTATCCAAGGATTCCTCCTCCTTGCAACTATCCTACACTAATGTTATATTAGCCAACTAAGAAA
>JAUHYU010000046.1 GCA_030426345.1 Bacteroidia bacterium | reverse complement strand
AATATCCGAAAGCAAAAGAAACTGAGCAGAAGGGTGATGCGCGGCGAATTGGTTTTTATAATTGCTTGCATTGGTCTTTGCTTTGTAAACTGGCCTGCCACGGTCATGGTGTTCATACTGCCTTTCTTGATTTCTAGGTTGATCATGATGATGGGCAACTGGGCGCAACATTCATTTGTAGATCCTGATGACCCTGGAAACGATTATAAAAACAGTATTACGTGTATCAATGCCAAATACAATGTCAAGTGCTGGAACGATGGTTACCACATCAGTCACCACATCAAGCCTGCCATGCACTGGACTCAGCACCCAGCGCACCTTCGAGAAAATCTTGATGAATATGCCAAAAACATGGCACTGGTTTTTGATGGTGTAGAGTTCCTTTTCGTATGGAAAAACCTGATGGCCAAAAAATACGATGTACTCGCTGACCACCTTGTAAACATCAATGGCATGTTCAGCTCCAAGGAAGAGGCCATCAAAATAATGAAACATCGAACTGCGAGGATTTATCCTCAAGGGAGTTAGCGGTTTAGCGACTTGGGCCTTCAGGGGGCTAGGTGCAACTATCTAAAATTTAAACTCAATGCCGATGGTGCAATTGCATTGCAAGGCTTTCTTTGCTAATTTTCGGTAAAACCAAAAATCTTACCAATCATGAAATATTTATTTTACGTAAGTGCCATCCTGTTTTTTTGTATCTCTTTCGAAACTTTTGCCCAATGCAATTCCTACTTTCCCTTGCGAGAAGGCATGGAATGGGAATATGGTAGTTTTAGTCCAAAAGGAAAGTTACAAGGCAAGCAACAAATGAAAGTGTCTAAATATGACGCTTCGGCCAATGGGTTTGATGCCACACTTGATGTTCAACTATATGATAAAAAAGGCAAGAAAATCCATGATTCTAAGTTAGATATGACCTGTGATGGCGGCACGTTATTGTATGATATGCGTCAGTTCATTCCGGCAGAGCAAATGGAGGCTATGAAGAATTATGAAATACAGATAGAGGCCGAGAATCTGGAATACCCATCCAGTCTCTCTCCGGGGCAATCTTTGAAAGATGGCAGCATCACACTTACTGTTACAGGTAGCCCCATTGCTATGACTATTACGGTCAATATTGTAGATAGAAAAGTAGAATCGGAAGAATCTGTAGATACTCCTGCCGGTACTTTTAAGGCGATGAAAATCAGTAGTAAATCCATCGTAAAAAGTAAAATGGGGATTAATATGACCCGGGAATTTCAATCGATGGATTGGTTAGTCGAGGATGTCGGGATGGTCAAAAGCGAGACCTTCCGAAATGATAAATCTATGGGATATTCCGCTTTGACAAAGAGAAATTAACTTTCCTGATTCAAATGGTCTGAAAAGGGAATTTTAGTTTAAAAGGCTGATCCTGACCTTTTTCTTTTTAAGCCGGCTATTGTTCAATTTGGAAATCAATCCGTTGGCTTTTGAATTCGGCACTGCTACAAAGGCGCAATCTTGCTTTAGTTCAATTGTTCCCAACTCATCTTTTTGGAGTGCTCCCTGTTTGAAAAACAAACCTGCAATATCTCCCTTGGATATTTTATCCTTTCTGCCTCCAGAAATGTAAAGCGTTTTCCATAAGCTTTGAGTAGGTTGATTGGAGGGTTTGATCTTTTCCATCTCAGCACCAACAATAAATCCGGGGAGTGATTCATTTTTCCATTTCAAAATATAAGCAGTACCGCTACTTTGCATTCTGGCGGTGCGGCCGTTTCTATGAATAAATTCATCTTTTCTGGCCGGAAGTTCATAATGAATAATAAAGTCCATAGCCGGAACGTCTATGCCCCTCGCTGCCAAATCCGTGGCGAGTAATATTTTATACGTTCCATTTCTGAATTTTATCAAGGCGCGTTCCCTGTCTATTTGCTCCAGCCCTCCATAAAAACAAGCATGGCTAATGCCCTTATTTTCCATGAAATCACTTACAATATGGATTGTATCTTTTAGATTGCAAAACACAATCCCACTCGCATCGCCAATATGTCCAAGCAGGTTTACAAGGGTTTCCAGCTTGTTTTGAGTGGGGGATTCAACTATTTTGAGTGTTAATTGGGTTTGCTTTTCGCCAAGAAAATCCAACTGCACAGGGTTTCTTAAGCGCATGAACCCGGGGATTTCTACCTTTTGCGTGGCAGACGTCAGTATCTTTTTTTTGACGGTTAGCAGGGCAGAGATTATTTCCTTCATTTCCCTTTCAAAACCCACCTCCAACGATTTGTCGAATTCATCTAGTACCAGCGTACTGATGTTCTTTGTGGAAAAATTTTCTCTTCTGATATGGTCTGCGACCCTGCCCGGGGTGCCAATAAGAATTGTGGGAGAGTGCTTCAGATCAATTTTATCTTTGGAACCTGCCCTGCCACCATACACAGCGTTGGTTTTAAAGCCGCTGCCCATTTCCCTTGTGACCTGCTCTATCTGGATTGCGAGTTCTCTGGATGGAACTAAGATCAATACTTGAATCCCATCTATTTTGGTATTTAGTCCGGCTAAGATTGGTAGTAAAAATGCGAGAGTTTTTCCGGTGCCGGTAGGCGACAAAAGTACGGTTTCTGCATTGGAAAGGATTGCCTTGTGGGCACTTTCCTGCATTGGGTTGAGCTTGTCAATCCCTAATTTCTGTAGAATGGACTCTATATTTTTGCGTTTTTCTGCCATTTGGCAAAGGTATTACATTTACTTGTAGGGGCGATTATAATGCTATTTTATCTTTTTCGATTGCTTCGCATTTAATTGATTTTCCTTTACTCTGAATTTTACAATTTTTGAAATAAGAGCCAATGGAATCGGCTGATCCAACGGAAACTGAACTGATCCCTTGGCCATTTTATAATCAGAAAGCTCTTCTTGAAATTCCTTGATGCCGGATGGCGCAGGGTAAAACCCTATATAACCTTTGTAGCCTGCAAAATGCACCAAATTTCCATGAATTTTAAATGTAGGAATACCGTAGTTGATACACTCTTCAGCTCCAGGTGCGGCATCTGCAATACATGTTCTGATGTCCTGTAAAAGTACTTGAACTTCCCTTGAAAATCCATTGATATAAACGTCAATTGCTTTAGATTTCATTTTATTCTTGGGTTATGATATTAGACTTTTGCGGTTTTCCATTTGCCCCTTGTAAACAACCAAAGTGTAAAGAGGCCAACCGAAGCTTCTGAAATGAGTACTGCCCAAAATACACCCGTATGTTGCCATCCAAGTGTAATGGCCAAAAAATATGACAGTGGAATTTGTATCAACCAAAAGAAAACCAAGTTGATTTTAGTTGGTGTTTTCGTATCGCCTGCGCCGTTAAATGCTTGAACAGACACCATCCACCACCCATAAATAAAATAGGAATATGAAAGTATGCGTAGCCACTCAGAGCCAATGGCAATGACCTTGGGGTCAAAGGTGAAAATTTCCATGAGCGTGTGGCTAAAAATAAAATAGATTAAGGAAACGCTCACCAAAAAGATCATGTTATAAACCCCGATTTTCCATACGGATGACTCGGCACGATCAGGTTGTCCCGCTCCCAAGTTCTGACCTACGAGTGTCGCAGCGGCATTGGACAATCCCCAGGCCGGCATCATGGTAAACATCATGATGCGGATCACTATCGTTGACGCCGCCACAGTTTCACTTCCCAGATCAGCAAGTATTCTCATTAGAAAAATCCAAGATGTCATGGCAATTAACATTTGTCCGATGCCACCAAGCGAAGTCTGAAAAACATGGAACATTATTTTTACATCCACAGATAACTGTGACACCAAGATGCGAATGTGTTTTCCTCCTTTGAAGAGAATCCAGAGTTGTGTCAAGACCCCGATGCCTCTGCCGATGTTGGTGGCAATTGCAGCTCCTTCAATTCCCAAGGCAGGGATCGACCCCCATCCAAAAATGAGTATTGGGTCTAAAATGATATTAATGCCATTAGAAATCCATAGAATGCGCATCGCAATGGCAGCATCGCCAGCTCCACGGAATACTGCATTAATGACAAATAATAACATGATCACCACATTGCCGCCGAGCATCCATTGGGTATAGCGATACCCTTCTTGGATAGCCCAAGAATCTGCGCCCATCAGCATCAACAATTCCTTTGAATAGAAAATTCCGGCAAGAGCGAATGGAAGGGAGGCTAACAATGCTAAAATGATCGATTGAACGGCTGATGTACTTGCCTCCAAACCCTTTTTCTCACCGACTCTACGTGCAACAATAGCTGTAACTGCTGTTGACAACCCCATGGCTATAGAGTAAAGTAGGAATAGATAAGTTTCCGTAAGTCCAACAGTAGCCACGGCAGATGCACCCAATTTCCCAACAAAGTAGATATCCACCACAGCAAAAGTAGATTCCATGACCAACTCCAAAATCATAGGTACAGCTAAAAGAAAGATAGCTTTTTTTAGGCTGATCTTGGTATAGTCTTCTTCCGTACCCCCGATGGCATCTTTTAGCTTATTCCAAAAGGAAATTTTCTTGGAGAATGTTTTTTTGCTTGTGTTTTCTGACATTATCTTAAATACACCTATCCTATAATTTTTTTTATTTACTGGATTTACTGCCTAACATTATTGACGCTTACTCTCTGGAGTTGGGTAACACGTAAAATCAACTTGAAGTTTTAGTATTAATAGAATCTTGATCATCGTCGACCCAAGCCAAAAAGAGTTTATATCCCAATGAAAGAATGATCGCACCCGTAAATAAACCTATAAACCCAGAATGCATAAACCCTCCGATTACTCCAATAAATATAACGATAATTGGCACAGGGGCTCCCTTTCCTAATAAAATGGGTTTTAAGAAATTGTCAGATAGGCCGGCAGCTATCAGGTAGATAGCCCATAGTGATGCAGGGAGCATTTCAACGGTAGAGAACAAATAAATAATAGCTGGAACTATAATAAGTAGAGCCGGGAGCTGAAGAATAGCCATAATCAATACAATTAGGGTCCATAATCCTGCGTATGGAATACCGGCGAGTAGAAAGCCAAGGCCGATTAAGATGGATTGGATAAAGGCGACCCCGATGACACCTTTTACTACATTTTGAACAGTTTTTGAGAATATATTCAATAATTCATCACTTTTTTGACCAACAAGTTTGAAGAAAAATTTCTTTGCAAATTGGCCGGTGCCTTTGGTCGCCAATAAAATACCAGAGATAATTGTGGCTGCAATTAATTGAATCATACCACTCATAATAGTAGAAGCGCCCGAGAGTAATTTACGTGCGATAACCATGATTTGGTCTTTGTATTTTAGAATTACCGACCCAAGATTGTCAGATGCCTGTGTCCAAAATCCATACACTTTTTCACCGATTAGTGGCCAGCCCACTACGCTATCAGGAGGCAAGGGGATTTTGATGCCTTCGTCGCCAAGCAAGGATTTTATATCCTTTATTCCAAGTACAAGTGATTCAGCAAAAAGCCAACTTGGAATGATAATAAATAATAAGCTAACAGAAATATAGATAAACGCAGTCATTTTGGCTTTCTCTCCAAGCTTTTGATTTAGTTTGCTGTAAATTGGTGATGTCGCTAGCGCTAAGATGATGCCCCATATCACCATGCCGGAAAAGGGATATAGTAACTGAAAACACCAGGCAACTAGCAGGAATAAAAAACCAAGCCTGATAGTTATCTCAATTACGAGATTTACATGTTCACTTAACTTGTTATTGTTTTTCATAGTTCGATTTCGAATGCTCCAAACGTTGAATATACCTTATGCAGTTGAGTGTTCCAAAGGAATTGTGTCAGGTAAACAGGTGAAATTTAAAAGATAAAAGTCTGCTTTGGTAAGGATGACATGTGAAGGGTTTTTGTGAAAAATTATTCGCCCAATATCAAAAGTTTTAGATATGTTTGGGATTAAAATGGTCAACTATGAAACTTTACAATTTTTTCCCGACAGTATTTTTTATAATTACTTTCATGGGTTTTTCAGCCTTTGCAGATGATCCTGATACTGTTGCCACCATTTATTTAAATCACGCTGTTGTGATTTCCGCTCAGCGGTACGAAACCAAAGCCTTTGATAGGCCCGAATCTATTGCCACATTAAGCAGTGCTGAACTTACCCGAATATCGCCCATGTCCATGCCAGATGCTTTAGCGTATGTGCCTGGAGTGTGGATGCAACGAACCAACCATGGAGGTGGGTCGGCCTTTGTTCGAGGACTCACTGGGTACCAAACGCTGCTAATGGTCGATGGCATCCGAATGAATAATTCCACTTATCGTTCCGGGCCAAATCAATATCTAAATACCATTGATCCTTTGATGATTTCCAATGTAGAAGTATTGCGAGGAGGAGGGTCGGTGCAATATGGTTCAGATGCAATTGGGGGTACTATTCATCTTTTGTCCGTTGATCCGGTGTTTTCTAATAATGGAGTGCATATTGGAGGATCACTTTATGGAAAATATTGGTCGTCGGATATGGAGCAGACCGGGAGGGCTCGGCTTGATATTGGATCGCAGAAGTTCGCATTCGTGGGAGGAATCACCTACAAAAACCTTGGAGATATCCGTGCTGGTGGAAATTTGGGAACTTTAGACCCAACAGGATATGATGAATATTCCATGGATTTTAAGGGCAAATACCGCTTGAATAATAACCATCAGCTGACAGCTGCCTACCAGCGGTTAAAGCAAAATGATGTACCCCTTTATCACAAAATTGCCCCAGGGGATTATCAGGTATATCTCTTTGATCCGCAGCAACGGGATTTGGCTTATCTAAGATTGGAGTCTTTTTGTGATAGCAAACTATTTTCTGAAGTCAGGTATACTATTTCCCATCAAAATTCATTGGAAGTGAGGAAGACGCAAAAGACTGGTTCGCCAATTTTGGATGAAGAAAAAGATGAGGTGAATACTTTGGGAGCTAATTTGGAAGTGGTTTCGCGCATAAATGAAGCTTGGAAGGTCTCTTCCGGTATGGAGTTCTATCATGACAATGTGAGTAGCAGTGCAAATTCTGAAAACACAGAAACAGGTGAAGGTGAGCAGTTAAGAGGACTATACCCTGATGGAGCTACTTATGCAAATTTTGCCTTATATACCCTACACAATTATGACATGGAAAATTGGAGCTTTTCTGGAGGACTACGGTATAATTTTATCCAACTCCAATTGGAAGATACAACCTTTGGCAATACATCAATTACTCCAGATGCTTTGGTCGGCAACCTCGGAGTTATTTATAAAATAAATGAAAACCATCACTTGACGGCAGCCGTCAACTCTACTTTCAGGGCTCCAAATATCAATGATGTTTCCAGTTTTGGTATTGCGGATTTCAGATACGAAGTACCTGCATATGACCTGAAACCAGAAACTTCCTGGAATAAAGAAATTGGTTATAAAATAAAATCTAGCGCCTTTTCCGGTGCAATTCATGTTTTCCATAATAAGTTGAATGATTTGATTGCCAACGTGCCCGCACAGCACAATGGTTTGGATTCTCTAGATGGGTACAAAGTATATAAACGAGAGAATGTAAATGAGGCTGAGATTTATGGCGGTGAGATTGAACTGGAAACAAGGCTTGCTAGAAATCTGATCGGCTATGGAAATATTGCATATACACATGGACAAAATATCAGTAAAGATGAGCCTATGAGGCGTATTCCCCCTATGAATGGGAAACTAGGATTGCGAACAACTATTCATCAAAGGATAACAATAATGGGTGAATGGATTTTTGCAGCTGATCAGAAAAGATTAGCCTCGGGAGATATTTCTGATGACCGTATCGCAGATGGAGGCACTCCGGGTTGGAATGTATTCAATGTTATTGGAGGTTACGATCATGAATATTTCACGGTAAATGCAGGCTTCCAAAATATTTTTGACACAGAATACCGAGTTCATGGATCGGGGATAGATGGAATAGGCAGGAGCGTTTGGATTTCCTTAAAAGTTAATATAAATCCTTAGAATTTTTGGTGTATATATGATATAAAATGCTAAGCACCACCACACTTCGGATTGGCTTCCGGATTTCGAGCTATTGAGGGGGAATTTGTCTTCTCCAAGAACGTTGAACTAATAGAATCATTTCAGAGCTAACATTGTTGGGGACTAACAATCTTATTGTCATTAGTGAGACTATATTTATACATGGTATTTTAACAATAATCTAATTTATTTAGACTAATTATAAATAGTATTTTTCTAAGAGTAAGCGGCTTTTGGGATGTTTGGTGCAAGGTAAAATTAAACTTTAGACATATTTTTGGCGACTTACCACCTTAGTTGTTTACAAAATTTCAAAAAAGATTAAACAAAATTGATGTATTACGTATAACAGAATGTAAGGAAAACGAAAAATCACACGCTATGACTGCACTTGAATTTAGTGGTACAATCGACAAACTAACAGGCTCTCTGAAACCTTTTGCGCTTCGTCTCACAAGAGATATGGAAGATGCAAATGATTTGCTGCAAGAAACTATGCTAAAGGCATTTTCGAATAGGGACAAGTATACTGATGGTACCAATCTCAAGGCTTGGATGTACACGATTATGAAGAACACCTTCATTACTAACTACCAACGCATGATTCGCAAGAATACTTTTATAGACTCCACCAATAATTTACATTATCTGAATTCTTCTGCAAATACCATAGAAAATTCTGCTTTTGGTAAATTTGCGATGAAGGACATTAAGAAGGCTATAGCAGACTTGGATGATGCTTATAAAATTCCTTTTATGATGCATTTTAGAGGCTTCAAGTATTATGAAATTGCTGATGAATTGCAAATTCCGATAGGAACGGTTAAGAATAGGATTCATATTGCGAGAAAAGAATTGAAACAAAGCTTAAAACAATATGCTACCAAGTAGCAGAATCATTTATTGTTAACTATTGGTTTAGTTCGTCGAGTTCTTTTAGTTCAAATTCTACACGTCGATTCATTTCTCTGCCAGCTTCTGTCGCATTTGATGTTTTAGGCCTCGCCTCGCCATAGCCATGATATTCTAAGCAGGTAGAAAGCACTCCCTTTTCCATGAAATACTTAGCTATTGAACCTGCACGGCGTTCAGACAAACTTTGATTGTAGGCATCGGTACCCATATTGCAGGTATGTCCGTCAATGGTCATGTGTAGGTTTGGGTTATCCAAAAGCATTTCTGATACCCTATCCAATTCAGGAAATGATTTTGGGCGGATTACATCACTATCGAAGTCGAAATATATGTTTTCTAGAACGATAGGCTGGTTTTTAACTATTGGATCTAAGTATATATCTTTTTGGATTTCGATACTTTCGGTAATACCTCTAATATCAATGGAATCCATGGAATTATAATATCCATTTGATTTAGCGGTAATATTATAATTAAACCCTTGAGATAAAGTGGTAACAAATCCGCTAGTATCGGCAGAGACCAATTCAATCTGCGCTGCATCAATTGCCTTGATAAATTCTATGGATGATTCAATTGTTTTTTTTGTCTGGGAGTCAAAAACTTTTCCTTTGATAGAAATGATAATGTTTGGATTTTTATAATTATCTCCCATCATAGAAGCTAACATTTCTGGTTTTTGGTAGTACGGTAGCTTTACTTTGAAGATGTCTGTATTGGTTTGCATTCCCCTAGTAAAGTATGCGTAGGCATCGTTTTCAGTGAAATTAAAAAAGATATCATCTTCTCGGGAGTTAAAACTGGCTCCCAGATTTTCAGGTTCGGACCAGTTTTGCCAAGTGTCGTCTAATCTCCTTGAAAGATAAATGTCATAACCTCCATAACCGCTAAATCCTTTTGATGAGAAAAACATGGTTTTACCATCAGAGGCTAAAAAAGGTGATCCTTCTTCTGCAGCGGAATTTATTTGAGATCCGAGATTCATAGGTTGTGACCATAAACCATTTTCTTGTTGGAAGATTACATACAAATCGCGATCGCCATAACTGTCTTTTCTCTCTACCGACATTACGATGGTCTTCATGTCATTGGTTAAAAAATAATTTGCTTTATCTGACAGGTTATAGTCATTGAGGATTTTCAAGTTTTTCGGCTTAGACCAGGTGCCGTCCTTATTTTTAGAAGACATGGATACACCTTGTGTCATTCTATTTCTAGAGTAATAGGCATTTCCGAGTAACAAAAGCATGTTTTTTCCATCAGCAGAAATAGAACTAACGAAGTTAGGGCCATTGTTGTTAAGAGGCCTTCCTACATTTTTTGCCTTCATCCATTCACCTGTTACAGAGTCACGTTCTGAAAACCAAATGTCTTCATCATCCTTTACCCCACCAATATTTTCCGGATGGTTTTGTCGGCTAAAAAAAAGTGTATTTGCCTCTGGCGTAATCAATGGGCGTAATTCATTGTATTCCGAATTTATATTGGTGCCAAGAGCGATGGGGATATAATCATTGTTTACCTCATCGGTTATATTGATATCTACTGTTATAGGTTTTTTGGAATCGGATACTCCTATAGCGTCAATGCCGAAATGGCCTGTAAGGAGATCCCCATTGATAGTGATCTTTATTGCCGCAACTTTATATGGAGTTTCGTCAAAAAAGAACCGAAATAATCTACCCTCAATAGGTATAAACCGGGCATCAAATCTATTCAGTAAATATTCATTTCCATCTATATCGTAAGTAAAAATTTCTTGAATACCACCGGGGTTGTGCGTCTCAGCAATAGCTATTTGCTGCAACTGCATAGGGCTTTTAAAACCCACTTTTACAAATTCCATTTTACCCTTTTTTCTTGGAGACCAAGCGTTAGGACTTGCGCCAAGATTTGGTAATACATTCGGCTTACCGAGAACTTGATTGACTGAATATTGACGTTTTCCAAATTCTGAAGAGAACTCCAAGACTTCGTCAGCCCAATTTACCTTCTGACCAAGGGCAGAAATTGAAATGAATAAACTAATAAATAAAAAAGTATTTTTCATGCGTCAATTATTGGAATCGTTAATACCTTACCTTAGGAGCTTCTGGTTTGAAAAATCTATAGCCCATAGAAATTTCAAAAGATCCTGTTCCTCGATTATTGTACCTCAGTGAGGTAGTGTTCCAATCATAACTGAAACCAAATTGCAAGTTGTTTGATAAGAATTCTATACTTGCAATAAAGGAGTCTTGTACTCTATACCAGGCACCAATTCTGGTAACTAAATTACTCATCTGCCCACCAGTATTAAAGGGAAGATTATAAGACAGAAAGGAACCTAAATTTGTCTGATTTACCTGATCTTGCAGCTGAGACAGGAAGTTTGCTGATATAGACGCTTTTTCGCTAAGCGCAAATACCATTCCCCCATGTAGCTTGTAGAGCAATGGGAGACGATTTTTATTTCCTTCCAATACAGATTCATCTGGATGGTTTAAATGACCTGTACTAAACCCCGCGTATATGCTCCGAACCTTTTTTAGTTCAGAATTGGCAAAATATCGCCAAAATGTTCCCGCTGAAATATCTAAGAATGTACGATTCTGAATATCATTAATCTCGGCTGGTGTAACAGTGTTATCGAATCCGATGAAAGGATTATATTGTTCTCCCCATTGTAGTTTATTACGGTCAATATTCTTGTGAATAAACCCCAATTGCATTCCAAAAGTTATCCGATTAACTGATTTGTTAGACAAGTGAAGATTGTACGCAAATGAGGCATTGCCACCATAGGTTTTTAAGTTTGACCCCTGTCCTGCCTCATCTCCATAAAATGAGACTCCAACACCTCCTGCGTGTCCTTCAGGTTTTATATGTCTATCGCTAAAATAGGGTACGATCAATGATACCTGTGTGGTCGTATATGGAAACTCCAGACTACCCCATTGTGACCGGTGTGCCAAGTTTACCAACATATTTTCTTCTTCTCCAATTAGGGCAGGATTTAGATATGCTGCTGAATTGTAAAACTGAGAAAATACCGGGTCCTGAGCTTGTGCTTTTATACTTGCCACAAATAATATTATGGCAAGTAAACAATGATTCTTTTTTAGCATGTTTTCTTTCTTACTTCACTTGTGTTACAGTTCCTGTTCTTTCGAATTGCTCGCCTTCAATGAAGCGGCCTTTTAAGAGGTAGGTAAACACGTTCAATTCCTGCTGAACATCATTATTGTTATTTACACCATTCCAGCCTATGTTATTTGCTTCGGAAAAGCTGTTGGTCTCATACATTGTTTTTCCCCATCGGTTTACAATCCTGAATGAAAATCCCGTTTCATCTACATTTGTGCCATATACTTTCACAACTTGATTTTCGGGGTTTTGAGCCCTTGGATTAAATGCATTTGGAACGTACAATTCATCTTTGGAAACAACTTCTAAATCAACACTCCCTTCTCCTGTGCACTCTCCAATTTTTGCAATTAATTCAACAGTATAAATTCCGCCTGTTGTATATTCTGTGGAAGATAAAGTTGCCGTACTAGAATTGCCATCACCAAAACGCCATTCATAGGAATCATAACTTGAATTGGAAGGGGTAAATGTAATTTGGGTATTTGTCATTAGGTCTTTGTTTGGAGAAACGCTAAAGGAAGCATCGATTTCTTCAATTATAGTAATGGCCTTAGCTACGGTTTTAACCATACAACCATTAGCTAATTCTGCAAAAAATGTGATAGTTCCTGTCTCGTTTTTACTGGGTATGTAAGTGGCATTTGTTTTATCCAAATTATTCAGAGTTCCATTGCCCTCTGTAGTCCATTTAATATCTAAGTTGTTGGTATTGCCCAGCAGACTAAGAGCGATCTCCTCTCCGAAGCAGCTGTTGTCTTTCGAATCAATTTCTACTTGAATGTCATCAGATCCATCAGAAATTGTTGCGGAGCCCTCAACTGTCCCATTACAATGTGCATCATTAAAACTGACCAATGAATACCTTCCAAAATTCATGACAGCAAATTCATAAAGATTGTTGCTTGTTGTAACGGTAGTTTCATTTTCGCCATCAGAAAATACAAATGTAAATGGAGCGATTCCTGTCAATTGTATCTGAATGTTAGCTGGACCGCCATTGCAAAGAGTAGCATCCCCAGATATTTTTGCTTTAGGTACTTCCCTGATTTCGATTAGTGCAGTTCCTTCTGCTGTGCCTTCACAGTTCCTGTCGTTCATTGATAATAATTCGATAAGCTGTCCATTTTCTGCTATGATTTCATATTGGTTTTCTGAAATTCCGCCAATATTTACTTTCTGACCATCAACGTTATAGGTGAGTGAAAAGGGAGATTGACCTTCAAATTCAACAATAAGCCCATTTCCTCCAGTTGCTCCTCCACAGACCACTTGGTCAATGCTCATTGCTGCTTTCGGATGTGATAGTTCAATATTTACTTCTCCATCAGCAATGCCAAGTTTGTACTTGTCTTTTACAGAAACAAGTGTGATTGTTCCTTTTGCAGTCGTCTCAAAAGTGTAATTGTTATCTGTAATTCCTGAAATTTCAATATCCTCAACACCATTATTATATACTACGTCCCAAGGTGCTTTTCCTGATAGTTCAATTGATAGGGTAGCAGGAGCATTGATATCGCATAAAGTAGTGTCTCCACTGATTGACGCAGTTGGGATTTTAGGTATATCTGTAGTGTCAATGGCATTTGGAGCTGCGGTGATATAGAACACCGCATCATTAAAGTCATTGTCTCCACGTGGGCGCTTGATGTCCTCAAAACCCAGTAAGACTTGCTCGTCCTGCTTGTAATTGAGTAAAATAGAGTGCTGCCTGTATTCTTCGCTTGTAAAAGTATTCAGGTGAGGATCTGAAAATACAATATAGGAATTCAAACATATTGTATCACCAACCCAACCGTTTGCAATAAGAAAATACCCTATCCCAGTATTTGCAGGAAAATCTCCTAATCTAACCTTATCCCCGGGTTTTACAACATGAGATGCACTTACATTTGGGAAAATAACTACGAGGCTATCAATATCCTCAACAACAGCAGGAGGATTGTTGATGTCATATGTATAAAAACCAAGTGTGTTCTTATAATCGGCACCTTCATGTACCATTGTCAAAAACACTTCACTGGCTTCTAGCAATTCGGTGTTTAATTGTACGTTCTCTCCAAAATAGTCATTTTCTGTGGAGGTAATATTTGTACTTTCAGGCAAAACTTCTTCTACATAGTTTATTAAAGCCTGTGATACTACGCCAGATTCCGGCTCAAGATATAGCGGAGATCCCTTGGAATCCCATTCTCCTAAAAACCTGAATTTTGCCGAGAGTTCATTATTTACTGAATCACAGTCGGCGCCAAATATTGGTGTGGTTGCAAAAGCAAATAAGGACAAAACTATCAGTACAAATGTTGGAAGGTTCTTTAAATTCATCATTTCTTTTTAATCTTTATTAACAATCAAGATAAAATATTAATGGTTAAACTATGGATGATAATTTGGCAAACTTAATATTTTCAATAATTAAAATCCAATTTATTATTAGATGAATTATATTTTTTATTCATCATTTAATAAATCCCTCAATCATGTAATAGGTAACCGCCTTTTAGTGATTTTTCTGTCATCCTAAAAATGCATTCATATCAATGCAAAACTTGTAAACATAAAAATAGTTAGAAAAGGGTGTTTTTTCCATAAATATTTAATTTGATTGCGTATCGTGCAAGAATATGCATCATTAATCAAGAATAAATCTTCTGGAAAATGTGATGAGAAAGGGGTAAGGATCACATAGAAAAACTACCATAATCTAGTAATTTATATAAATAATTATATTATAAGTGTGTTAAGTTTTGTTCAGATATGAATTTTTTGGAGAGTAATTGGCGGATTACAAACTACTTTACCTCTGAATTTGGTTAGAACGTACATCTAGGAGGAAAATTATCTATCTTATAGGTTCTACTTAGAGCTTTAGCGAAGAAATAAATATGTAAATCATGGGTTGGGCGAAGATAATTTGCATTATTTCCACGTACCTCATTGCACATTTCAACTGGGATTATAAGGATAATGCATATAAAATCCATGACTTATATGATTGGTGATATCACCATTTAATGGTTTCCACCATAATTTTCTTTCTTATTGCAAAGAAAAGTTTTTAATGTCTATTTTTGTACGCTCAAAAATCAACGATAATACACGATGGCTTACAACTTATTAAAAGGAAAAAAAGGAATTATATTTGGCGCACTTGATGAAAAATCAATTGCCTGGAAGACAGCAGAAAGAGTTCATGAAGAAGGGGGTGAATTTGTTTTGACCAATGCGCCAATTGCCATGAGGATGGGCAAGATCAACGAACTTGCAGAGAAATGTGGCAGCAAAGTCATTCCTGCAGATGCAACGTCTTTGGAGGATATTACTAATCTTTATGAGGAATCAATGGATGCGCTTGGGGGCAAATTTGATTTTATTTTGCACTCTATCGGCATGAGTCCCAATGTGAGAAAAGGTCGTGATTATGGCGATTTGAATTATGATTGGTTTTTGAAAACTCTGGATGTTTCGGCACTTTCATTTCATAAAATAATGCAGGTGGCTGAAAAAAAGGATGTTATGAATGAATGGGGATCTATTTTGGCACTTTCTTATATAGCTGCACAACGAACTTTTCCTGATTATTCTGATATGGCTCAAGCCAAAGCAGTTCTCGAATCAATTGCCAGGAGCTATGGATATAGGATGGCTGTGAACAAAAAAGTACGCGTAAATACCATTTCACAATCTCCAACGGTCACTACAGCGGGAACGGGCGTTACCGGGTTTGATGTGTTTCATGATTTTGCAGATAAAATGTCTCCTTTAGGCAATGCTGATGCATCCTCTTGTGCTGATTATATTGTATCTATGTTTTCAGATTTTACCCGAATGGTAACGATGCAAAATTTGATGCATGATGGTGGTTTTTCGAATTCAGGAATTACACAGGGCGTTGTTGATTATCTAACCAATATAGACAAGAGCTCATCTAACAAGTAATTAGGATGGTGGTATTTCCAAATGCCAAAATCAACCTGGGGCTTCATATTTTGAACAAAAGACCTGACGGCTACCATGAGATTGAGTCATGTTTTTATCCCGTGCCTTGGCGCGAGGCCTTGGAAATAATAGAATCTGACAAAACTTTTGTCACCACTTCGGGAAATCCTATTCCTGATGATGGTGACAATATTATTTTAAAAGCATATCATTTATTGGCGAGTGACTTTGCATTGCCACCTTTGCATATTCACCTCCATAAAGAAATTCCGATAGGGGCAGGTTTGGGAGGAGGATCTGCAGATGCTGCTTTTATGCTTAGGTTATTAAACAGTCAATATAACTTGGGATTGAATAGTGAAGCGCTCAAAAATTATGCTGTTAGTCTTGGGGCCGATTGTGCATTTTTCATGGAAAATAAGCCCATTTTGGCTACAGGAATTGGTGAAAGGCTTGAAGCTATTGACCTATCTCTCTCAGGAAAATTTATCCTGTTAGCATATCCTAATATTCATATTTCGACGAAAGAGGCCTATGCCGGAATATTACCCAAGAAACCTGAGCATGACCTTAAAAACATCTTAGCTGAAGAGCCAATTACAAGTTGGAAAGACCTTTTGAAAAATGACTTTGAGAGCCATCTCTTTCAAAGGTATCCGGTTCTGAAATCCATCAAAAAGCATCTATATTCCATGGGGGCTATTTATGCCTCTATGACGGGTTCCGGATCGTGCATGTTTGGCATTTTTGATGCAAAACCTGAAGCAACTTTTTCAAAAGAGTATAGAATATTAATAGGGGAACTTTAGGTCTTTGCCTTGCTTTTTAATGTTGTTCTGAGCGATGTAGCAGATAGTCGTTTCAATTTCTCATCATTAAAAAATACATCCATCAAGTATAAAGCCAGTACCACAGAAAGCACCCCGAAAATAGCTCCAAAATAGGCGTCAATTACAAAATGCTGGAGAATATAAACCCTCGACAAACCTACCAGAAATGCTAGCATAAAAGTGAGCATTGAGGCTGCAATTCCGCGATTATTTAGAATAATAAAAATCAATGCAAAAAAAGTAAATGCTGTTGCAGTGTGCCCAGAAGGAAATGTATTGATGCTATGAACATTCACACCATCCACAAAATTTAAGTCGATATTTTCACCAAAAAAACCAAGAGGTCTTTCCAATCCATGGTAAAGCCAACGCTTAAATATGGAAACAATTATAGCTTGAAATACAATAGAAAATGCTGCAAGTATTGCGGTTTTATATGAATAAAAAAGCAATGCAATTAACAATATCGCGAGTATGGCACCATCGCCAAGATTTGTGATGTACTTAAAAAATATATCTGCCGCCGGATAGTGATGTTGGTTGATCAATAACTCCAATGCCCCTTTTGGAAAAAAGACGACAGCGTATAAAAAGATGATGGTTGCACCATAGCAGAGCACCATGAATTTTGAGCGTAAAAAAGCATTGGTCATAAAATGGATTTCTAAGTGTTGAATGGCAAAATTACTTGTTTTTATTTCTTCGGGAGAATTCACCTGAGATTATCTGTCTCGAGATATTTTCTGTGAAAAAATTTATTAAGCAGGGGATGCGCCAGCACTGACAACAGAATGATAGCAGCACCTACATAAAAGCCCATCTGCATTCTCTCTTCATTTCCAAATATCAATACGGCTAGGATAATCCCATACACCGGTTCCATGTTAATGGTTAGGTTGATGGAAAAAGCAGATATTTTTTTCATGATTTCTATGGAAGCAGAATAGGCATATACCGTGCAGACCATGGCCAGTATCAGAATATAAACTAAATCAGAATAGGAGAGATGCAAGCTTAGCTGGTGATTTTCTGCAAATAATATTTTGTAAATCGGAAAAAATAAAAATATCGAAATACAGGCTCCGGCCATTTCATAAAATGTGATTGTGTGGTGATGGTGAGCATTTGCAAAGCGAGCGTTGATCACTGTGAAAAGTGCTGCCAACAAAGCCGAAATCAATGCTAGTATGATTCCAAGGGTATGGTCAAATTCGACTCGGAAAATGATATAAATCCCAACAACCACGAATATTCCTAAAAAAACTTCGTGCCATCTGATCCTTTTCTTTAACAATACTGGCTCCAAAATACTGGTCCAAAAAGAAGTCGTGGCTAAGCCAGCGAGGCATACTGAAGCCGTAGAAACACGTGCTGATAAAAAGAATAAAATCCAATGACTTGCAATGAGGATACCGGTTAGAAATATTTGCAGGATAGCTTTTTTGCCGATGTTAAATGGGATTTTATAAAAATATACTAAAGCCCCAAGTCCTATGGTGGCAAACAATGTCCTATAAAAAACTACCTCAACAGGAGGGATTGTAATCAACAAACCAAGAATGGCAGTGAACCCCCAATCAAGACAAGAAAATGTAGATGCAGGTAGCTCTTTAAATGAGTCGTCACCGAGGTACTGTTTGGTAGATGATCAACCCTATGAAGGTGAAGATAATATTGGGAATCCAAATTGCGATGATCGGAGCAATGCTACCAGCCTCTGCCGAAGTACGTGAAAAAATAAAGAATATAATGTATATAAAAGCCAATAAGAATCCTAAAGCGATTTGAAACCCAGATCCACCACGAACCTTGCGTGCAGAAACACCAATGCCAATAAAGGTTAGGATCAAAGCAGCAAATGGAGCTGTAAATCGAATATATTTTTCGATTTCATACACTTCTATATTGTCAGCTCCACGCATTTTGAGCACATCAATATAATCGTATAATTCTCCCATAGTCAGTGTTTCAAACCTGCCGTAGTCACTTGCAAAGTCTTTAGGAAATATTTGCAGTGTGGTATCCATCAATTCTCCTTGAGTAAATGTCTCTTGCATATCATGGATTTCACGCTTTTTCCAGTTTTTGAGTTGCCAACTTGCCGAATCTTCTTGCCACTCCATACGTATAGCTTCTAGCTTGTTTATCAATACGCCATCTTCTATAGTTTCCAATGTCGGTTTATAGCCTACATTATTGCTTACGTTGTAGCTTTGCAAATAAAGTAAGGTTGTTGGAGCGATTTTTATATGAATATTTCTTTCCGTATTGTGATAAGCCCCCTTGAGATATTGTAATTCGAACGCAACCCTGTCTTTATTTCCATTGGGGATTACCCAGCCACCAAGATAAAAAGTGAACATCGCAATGATCAATGCACCCATCATATAAGGACGCATGAGCCGCGTGAAACTGATGCCACTACTTAACATAGCGATGATCTCTGAATGTTGGGCGAGCTGGGAAGTGACAAATACCACTGTGATAAAGATGGTGATTGGTGCAATCATACTGGCGATATATGGCACGTAATCAACGTAATAACCAAAAATCTGATCAAAGCCCAGTTCGTGTTTGATGAACTTATCATTTTGCTCAGTAATGTGAATGATCACCACGACGAGTTCTATTACGAAAACTACAAATACGTATGATCTTAGAAATTTCTTAAGAATATACCAATCCAGTATTTTCATTTCGAGCTAGAGTCTTTGACTAACTTTTTTTACCATGTGCTTCTTCCAACGATCAAATGTACCAGCAATTATCTGAAGTCGAGCTTCTTTAACTAACCACAAATAAAAAGCCAAATTATGAATACTGGCAATTTGAGCGCCGAGCATCTCTTTGCTAGTGATTAGATGCCGTAAATAGGCTTTGGAATAAAACGTGCTTATTTCATTTTCAAGACCGCTATCAATACAACTCAGGTCGTCTTTCCATTTTTCATTACGAATGTTGATAATCCCTTCCGTAGTAAAAAGCATGCCGTTTCTGGCATTTCGTGTTGGCATGACGCAGTCAAACATATCTACTCCAAGAGCAATACATTCAAGAATATTTTCTGGTGTGCCCACACCCATGAGATAGCGGGGCTTTTCTGTAGGTAAAATATCGCAAACCAGTTCGGTCATGGCATACATGTCTTCAGCTGGTTCACCAACTGACAGGCCGCCAATAGCATTTCCACTTCGGTTAAAGGAGGCAATCGTTTCCGCAGATTTAGTTCTTAAATCCTTGTAAGTACTTCCCTGCACGATCGGAAATAAATGTTGTTCATAATCATAAATTGGGTCTGTGGCATCAAACCTTTCGCAGCAGCGCTTGAGCCATCTATGGGTCATTTCCATGGAATTTTTGGCATATTTATATTCGCATGGATATGGGGTGCACTCATCAAAGGCCATGACGATATCTGCGCCGATAGTTCGTTGAATATCCATGACTGATTCCGGTGTGAAAAGGTGTCTGGACCCATCAATATGTGATTGGAATTTTACTCCTTCTTCTTTGATTTTGCGCACACCTGCCAATGAATATACCTGATATCCCCCGCTATCGGTGAGAACAGGACCTTTCCAGCCATTGAATCCATGGATTCCACCTGCTTTTTGGATCAGATCCAAGCCGGGCCTGAGGTATAGGTGGTAAGTGTTGCCAAGTATGATTTGAGCTTCGATGTCATTTTTAAGCTCACGTTGGTGTACCGCCTTCACTGTGCCGGCTGTTCCTACCGGCATAAAAATTGGCGTTTCGATCTTCCCATGTGCTGTTTCGAGCAGTCCTGCCCTTGCCTTGGAGCCAGTGTCATTGGCTACTAGATCAAATCTCATTTAAAAATCAGTTTGTAATAAAGGGCACAAAAATAAGCGATAATATTTACAATAAGTGACTAATATCGCTTTACATTTACCTGCCGATATAAAGGCGTAAAATCCGTAGTTTGATGATCTTATTTATTTTTTTGGCGTTTATTGCCAGCGCCAGTATTCTATTTCTTTTCTATTCCCTTGTCTCAATTGCCATCTCCAGTTATAAACAACCTGTCAGGGAGGAATACAAAATACCGGGTATTTCTATCGTCATCTGCGCCCGGAATGAATCTGAAAATTTAAAGAAGCTAATTCCACTATTGCTAAAGCAGCAATTTGAAACCTTCGAGATCATTTTAGTTGATGACAGGTCTTCAGACGAAACGTATGACTTTGGCCTTGAATTAGATCATAACGAATCAAAATTTAAGCTTGTTCGGATTGATAGCACCCCGGATCATATCAACAATAAAAAGTTTGCGATAACTATGGGAATCCGCACGGCGACGTATGATCATGTGCTATTGACAGATGCAGATTGTTTTCCTCAGAACGATAATTGGGTGGAGGAAATGAGCCAGGGATTTTGTACTGATGACAAAAAATTTGTGATTGGATATTCTCAGTATTATTTAGCAAAAGGGTTTCTGAATCAGTTTATCAGGTTTGAGACATTGTATACTGCCATGAAATATTTTGGTATTGGATTGCTCGGAAATCCATATATGGGAGTAGGAAGAAATATTGCTTACAGAAAATCGTTCTTTTTAGAAAACAATGGATTTGGAAAGCATCAGTCAGTGGTCGGAGGAGATGATGATTTATTGGTTAATCGACATGCCAAGCGGAAGAATACAAGTTTTATGGTAACTCCGGGATCTGTTATGCTTTCTAACCCCAAGACCAGCTGGAAAGAATTTTGGCTTCAAAAAACCAGACATCTGTCTGTCGGGAAACATTACAAAAAGTCTGACAAAATGTTACTTGGACTGGTCTCATTATCTAAAATAATTTTTTGGTTTAGCTTTTTTGCGGTAATAATGGCAGGGTTTCAAACTTATTTTGCCCTAGGAGGTTTCCTCTTGGTAATGGTATCATTATTGACGAGCTTGGTTGTATTAAAGAAGAAAACCGGCGATGATTCAAGTATTAGTTTCTTGCCGATTGTTGACTTTATTTATACATTTTATTTTATTTTGACAGGCCTCAAAGTCCTATTCACAAAAAAGGTTAAATGGAAGTAGAAAAAAAAGAGTTTTCGGAAAAGGCACTAAAAGACTTCGAGCTGATAGATAGGGCGACCCTTAATAATGATGAACAGGCATTTGCGGATTTGATGAAACGGTATAAAAAACCAGTCTATCACATGGTTTTAAAGATGGTTCGCAATGTGGATGATGCCGAAGATTTGACTATTGAAGCTTTTGCTAAAGCCTTTAAAAGCCTAAGTAAATTCAAAAAAGATTATACATTTTCTACTTGGTTATTTCGTATAGCAACTAACAATGCCATCGATTTTATTCGAAAAAAGCGGCTAGATACCATGAGTCTGAACACTTCTTTTACCAATGACAATGGTGAAGCAGTCCAGATTGATATCGAGGATAATGAGCTCAATCCGATGGAAGAGACGATCAAGGGGCAAAAGATAAAACTCATCAGGTATTTTGTGGATAAGCTGCCACCAAAATACCAACGATTGGTAAAATTGAGGTACTTTGATGAACTCTCGTATGAAGAAATAGCTAAAGAGCTAGATGCCCCGCTTGGCACAGTGAAGGCGCAATTGCACCGTGCGCGAGAGTTGATGTATAATTTGGTGAAAGGCAAGCAACAGCATATCTAAATATGCATCCATACTTCGATTTAATCCCAAAATACTTTCCTGAGTTGTCTGATAAGCAGTTGGCCCAATTCGAACAATTGTGGGATTTTTATCATGACTGGAATGCCAAGATCAACGTGATTTCCCGTAAGGACATTGATGAACTATACCTTCGTCATGTTTTGCATTCATTGGCCATCGCAAAAGTATTCAAAATTCATGAAAATAGTGAGGTTCTCGATGTCGGGACAGGTGGCGGGTTTCCGGGCATTCCATTGAGTATTTATTTTGAAAAGGTAAATTTTACCTTGATAGATTCCATCGGTAAAAAGGTGAAGGTAGTTAATGAGGTAATAAAAGCCCTCAAAATCCATAACGCCGAAGGAATCCAAGCGCGCGCCGAAAATGTCGATAAATCATATGATCTGGTCGTTAGCCGTGCCGTCACCAACCTGCCAACCTTCGTTTCGTGGGTTTCTAAAAAGATAAAAAAAGGGAACTCTTCAGGAGTTAACAATGGCATCATTTACATCAAAGGTGGTGATTTGGAAGAAGAGATGAGTCAGGTGCCGTGGTCAGCAGAGGTCTATGAAATTCCAATTTTCTTCAAAGAAGACTTTTTTGAGACCAAAAAAATTGTGCATTTGATGCGGCCTTAGCGCAATCAATTTCAACCAATTCCAGATCCGTCCTCTCAAAAATACATCCTAAAAGCCTCATTTTTCCATGAATTATTTTGGCAAGAATTGTATCTCTGTTGGAGAAGAATATTAAACAACTAAATTTGAAAGCGCTTTAGCTAAGATTTAATCTACTATTTACTCTTTACAACATTATGAGAATCATCAATGCCCTTCTAGCCATAATCATGATTATTGGCTTTTCATGTGGTCCAGCTCAAAAAGATGAGTCTAAGGAAAAAGTAGAACCGACCGAAGAAGCTTTTTATATCAAGGCAATTTTACAAGATGGCAATGGAGATTTCGACCCATGGAATACAAGCCGTTGGAGCGATTGGTACAATGAAAAGGGAGAATTGATTCGGCAATTTGATGTGGATACTTCTGTTAAATTTAAATCCCGTGACGAACCCTGGTTGGTGAAATTTAGTGATCAATATACAAACAAATCTTTTTTTATTATCTCAAAACAAGGAATCGTCATGGATGGAAATGGCCTTGTTTTGGATGCTAGAACAGAAACCCAAAGCCTTCCACTAGAAGAATTGTCTGCATTGAAAAAAGTGCCTTGGCAAGGAGGATGTGAAATAAGAGGAATATTCTACAACCTGCCACAAGTAAAAGAAACTCAAGATACCCAAATAATCAATTTCACTTTTGCGGGATGGAAGCGTGGCGTAAAAATAAATGGAATTGGCGATGTGGAGCAGCATCGATTGGTCGTGGAAAATTGTGTTTTTACCAGAAACAGGGTTGGATTCTATACGAATGGATACAATACGCTTTTGAAAAATTGCCAATTTTTTGAAAATGGCTATGGGGCCATTTATTCGGGAAGCCGAAGTCGGCGCAATCAGTTTATCGGAAATACATTTCGGGACAATACGCTTAGCCAAAATCAACATTCTTATGGAGATTTTATCGGCGATACTTTTTTTGACAGTGAAATAAGCAACAATGAATTTTCTAAATCACATATTAAAAGTGATCAAAGGAGAATTGGGATTTCTATGTTCAGAAACATGGGCGAGAGCAACAATCTCAGGGAGCAGATGCCTCATAATAATATCATCCGCAACAACCATTTTGATGGATATTCGGTAGCGATTCATATTGGTTCTCGTATGGGAAGGGATACGAGAAATGATATTACAGATGAAGGGCGCGACTATGCTTTTTACAACCTTATCGAGTCAAATACCATCGAAAATACTACGATAGGAATAAAGATAAATACCGATGGAAACACCATCAGCAACAATACTTTCTCCAACGTGAAGGAAGAGATTGTTTTACAATGTGTATTCTTCGACCTGAATAATACCACGATTAACAATCAACAGAATGATAAAGTGAAGCTTTGGTATGTGACAGAAGATTATGCAGCATATGCTGATTGGTTTAGATTTCAGGATGATTTGAACGGAAGTATCAAAAAAGAGGAAAAGCTGATCACAGTCTATTCGCAAGAAGAGTCGCCTATTTTTCCACAACCGAGTGATAATTTTAAAATAAATCCTCCTAAAGCAAATGCTGAAAATTTGTTGGTAGATCGCAGGGTAGGAGCCCCGATGGATACTGATAAAGGAGAATTTAGTTTGGATTTACCGGGTGAAGAAACGGTCGCTATCTGGGACAAGCCGATTTCCCGCATCGGTGAAAAGGATTATTACAGCATTCTTTTTTTCGATGATAAAGGCACAGAAATAAACAGGTGTGGAAGGTCTGAGGTCAAATGGAAACAGATTGCGGTGGGATATTTTATCAACAAAAAAGGCGAGATGGAAGTTGCTGCGATTCCTGCAGATCCCATTGAAGGAAAATACCCGGTTTATATTTTTGACAGAGGGTTTAAGGTCCCAAAGGAAATTCGCTATGAGGATAATGAAAATCCAAATATTACAATTTCTACCGATAAAAAACATACGCTACTTGTAAGTTTTCAATAGCCCTAAAAGCCCTTTAAATCCATGGTTACGATTCATGGGTTTTGAGAGCTTTTTGGTATTGACAGCGCGGATGATTATGATCTATATGGATGGAAATACCCTGGTTTGTCCTAAAAAACAGCGCCTTATGCGTTCGATGTAGGGCTATTGATTATTAGGGATGAAACCCCTAAATTAGTTTTGATTTGTTGATGTACAACTTATACCTAAACCCTAGTCACTATGAAAACCTTATTGATCGCTTGCCTGATGATCGTGTCCTTTTGTTCGTGCCAGAAGAACTACATGAACTGGAAAATGGATGGTACAGACTATGCGGCAAACAAAGATTTAGCAGCAAATTATCGGACCATAGATATGAACACTAGTTCCAACGTAACGCCACTTATCATTCGAGGCGCTACAGACGCTCTTTTTGCCAATATTTATTTATTGCCCGAAAACAATTATCTCGGCACTTTTAACTTTGGGGACAGCGACGCGGACCAACATGTACATTATGCCATCATATCTTACGATACTGCGCACAACGATTATAAAAATAAGACTTGGTTTGCCAATGGAGACAATGATAGCAGGGGAACCGTCACCATTACTCTGTTTGACACCTTAGACTCGCACCGTATCGAGGGCACCTTTGAAGGCAGGTTTTATAACTCTATCAACAACACCTACAAGGAGGTAACCGACGGGGCCTTTTCATTGCCACTTTCTGTAGAGCACTAAAAGCCTCTAAAATCCATGAATTTACTACGAGTAACCTACTAAGTGTTGCTTCTAAATTTTCATAATAGCTTCTCCAAACGTATAAATCTGTTAGAATTACTTGAATGAATTGCACATTGTAATCAAACAAATTAATCGTTCAAGTTCCCAACTTCAATGATTAAGAAGGTGTCATTAGCTTGGAGTTAGTCTACTAGTCAAAACATATTAAATACCAAAAACCTATGAAATTTTCGAAAACAGTTTACTCTCTGATTCTTTTAATTATGTTTTCTTGCCAAAGTGATGATGAAACTCTCAATCAATCAGTGGTAGGAATATGGTTTCAGGATTCTGTAGAAATAGATGGAACGGACATGTCTTACAGAAATGAAATTATCTTTAATTTAGACGGAACATTTGAGCGTTCACTTCAAGTTGTTGAAACCAATGATTTTCAAAATGTACTCGGATATTTGAGTCTGGTCATTGGAGAGTATCAGATAAATAACAATATTTTTAAAAGACATAATATTGAGCAATATGGTCTTGATAATATGAATTTTTACCTTGATCGTGCTGACTTGGTGTTTGAATATTCCAAGGATGAACTACCAGAAACTAGTTTTACCTTGAATAAACAAGGAGATATATTAACCTTAGGATTAGTAGATACATGCCCGGATACTGCTATATGTATTTCACAAGAAACGTTCTATAGAAGCGACTGAATGTAGTCGTTGGCAATAGCTCCTATAAAATAATCCACATCAGCTAGCCGAGATTTACAATCCACAACCCCCTACAACTTTCAAGAACAATCACAACCCAAAAAGCCCTCAAAATCCATGAAATTTCATTGAAGGGTTCACTCCAAGTGAACCCTTCAATTTCCTCATCTTTCCTATCTCAACTTTTTTATCCCTCATCTCCAAATTCAAAATTTATACTTCAAAAAGCCCTCATAATCCATGGGTTTTCTATAATTTAAACCCTTCATTTCGGTTTATCTGAATCAACACTTAAACCGTCCATCGATAAGCATCTGAACCACAATTATGTACCTGATATTTGATACGGAAACCACCGGTTTACCAAAAAATAAGCAAGCACCTCTTACCGATTTTGACAACTGGCCGCGTGTTGTCCAGATCGCCTGGCAGCTGCATGGCCCAACCGGAAATCTGATTTCGCACGAAAACATGATCGTGAAGCCCGATGGGTTTACGATACCTTTCAATGCCGAAAAAGTCCATGGAATTTCTACCCAAAGAGCAATGGACGAAGGACTTCCTTTGGATGAAGTTTTGGGCCGTTTCTCTGAAGACCTCTCCAAAGCTGACGTGATCATTGGCCACAACATCATCGATTTTGATGTGAAAGTGGTTGGGTCAGAATATTTACGAATTGGCAAGACAGATGATATAGCCCCGAAGCAGCCAATTGATACTCAGACTGTTTCTACGGATTTCTGTGCTATTCCCGGCGGACGAGGAGGTAAGTTTAAATGGCCGAAACTTTTAGAGCTACATAGGAAACTTTTTGGTGAAGATTTTGATGATGCCCACGATGCCGCTTATGATGTGGCTGCCAATGCAAGGTGTTTTTTCGGGCTTTTGCACGAACAAGTAGTTAATCCGGTAGATGGTACTGCTCTGAGCGAGATCGTGTACGAGGAACCACAATTGTCTGCTGCCAATTTTGTAAAGCAAGAAAAAACAAAAGTACCGACACAAGCAACAGGGACTTCGTACCGCGAGGTGACTACGCCTTTTAGCCATCTACATCTGCATTCGCAATTTTCCGTGCTTCAGGCTACAGCCAATGTCAAGAGTATCGTGCAGAAAGCCAAGGAATACGGCATGCCAGCAGTTGCATTGACGGATTTAGGGAATATGTATGGCGCTTTTAAATTTGTTCGTGAGGCTTTGGCCAATGACATAAAGCCTATTGTTGGGTGTGAATTTTTTGTGGCAGAAAAGCGACTCAAATTAAAATTCACCAAAGATGATCCGGACAAGCGATTCAATCAGGTATTGCTAGCCAAGAACAAAGAGGGATATTTAAATCTTGCTAAGCTTAGTTCTTGTGGATATACAGAAGGTTTGTACGGATTGTATCCCAGGATTGACAAAGAGCTAATTGCGCAATATTCAGAAAATGTAATGGCGCTTTCAGGCGGTTTGAGCGGTGAAATCCCAAACTTAATTTTGAATGTAGGAGAACACCAGGCAGAAGATGCTGTGAAATGGTGGGTAAAAACATTCGGAGAAGATTTTTATATAGAACTCTTGCGCAACGGGTTGGAAGAAAATAACCGTGTCAATGAAGTTTTGCTTCGGTTTGCAGAGAAATATGATGTAAAAGTTATCGCTTCCAATGATGTTTACTATTTGGATAAAAGTGATGCACAACCACATGATGTTTTATTGTGTGTCAAAGAAAATGAGCTGCAATCTACGCCCATCGGCCGTGGGAGAGGATTTAGGTACGGATTTCCAAATCAGGAATATTACTTCAAAACCCAAGAGGAGATGAAGGAATTGTTCAAAGACATTCCCGAATCTATAGAAAACATCAATGAGGTTGTCAATAAAGTAGAATCTTTTGAGCTGGATCGTGAAGTACTTTTGCCGGCGTTTGATATTCCGGAAGGCTTTGAGTCTGAAGATGATTATTTGAAGCATCTGGCTTACGAAGGTGCTAAACGACGCTATCCTGAGATTACCCAAGAGATACGTGAGCGTTTGGATTTTGAATTGGAAACGATCAAAAATACAGGTTATCCTGGCTATTTTCTTATTGTACAAGATTTCACTTCTGAGGCAAGGAGGATAGGTGTTTCGGTTGGCCCGGGGAGGGGGTCCGCTGCAGGATCTGCTGTAGCTTATTGTATAGGAATTACCAATGTAGATCCGATAGCTTATGATTTGCTGTTTGAGCGGTTTCTAAATCCAGATAGGGTTTCACTTCCCGATATTGATATTGACTTTGATGATGAAGGCCGTGGAAAAATCATCGATTATGTAGTTCAAAAATACGGTCAGAACCAAGTGGCACAAATTATCACTTATGGTACGATGGCAGCCAAATCTTCCATTCGGGATGCGGCCAGAGTAATGGAACTGCCGCTTCCAGAAGCCATGGGACTGGCAAAGCTTGTTCCTGACCGACCAGGGACAACTTTGAAAAAAGCATTTAAGGAAGTGCCAGAACTGGAGGAGATCAGCAAGCAACAAAGCAAGGGAGGAGATGTGCTGAAGCAGGCTGTAGTTCTTGAAGGATCGGTAAGGAATACCGGAATTCACGCATGCGGGGTCATCATTACTCCAGATGATATCACCAAATTTATTCCAGTTTGCGTGTCCAAGGATTCAGATTTGTACGTCACACAGTTTGATAACAGCGTGGTGGAAAATGCCGGAATGCTCAAAATGGATTTTTTGGGCTTGAAGACGCTTTCCGTTATTAAAACGGCACTGGCATATATTAAAAAGGGTCATGGAGTTTCGATAGATATTGATACCATTCCACTAGATGATGCCAAGACATTTGAGCTTTATCAGAAAGGGCATACTAATGGTACTTTTCAGTTTGAAAGTGCCGGAATGCAGAAACACCTTCGCGCACTTAAGCCCGATAAGTTTGAAGATCTTATTGCAATGAATGCTCTGTACCGGCCGGGACCGATGGAGTATATCCCTAATTTCATTAAGCGGAAACATGGAGAGGAAGAGATCACTTATGACATCCCAGCTATGGAAGAAAATCTGGCTGAGACTTATGGCATTACAGTGTATCAAGAGCAGGTGATGCTGCTTTCGCAAAAGCTAGCCAATTTTTCTAAAGGTGATGCCGATGTGCTTCGAAAGGCCATGGGGAAGAAAATATTTGCCTTGCTAGAAAAGCTGAAGCCAAAATTTCTGGACGGTTGCAAGGAAAATGGCCATGATGTGAAAGTCGCAGAAAAGGTGTGGAAGGATTGGGAGGCATTTGCAGCCTACGCATTCAACAAATCACATTCTACCTGCTATTCCATCGTTGCGTACCAGACGGCCTACCTCAAGGCGCACTATCCGGCAGAGTACATGGCGGCGGTATTGACGCACAATCAAAGCCAAATAGACAAGGTGACATTCTTTATGGAAGAATGCCGTCATCAGGGCATCAAAGTGCTGGGGCCTAGCATCAATGAATCGGGTGTCAACTTTGAAGTAAATAAAGATGGGGAAATCCGGTTTGGGTTGGGGGCGATCAAGGGGGCAGGGGATGCTGCCGTACAGGCCATCATCCAGGAAAGGGAAAGTGGAGGAAGCTTTAAAGACATTTTTGAATTTACTACCCGGGTGAATTTGCGGGCGGTGAATAAGAAAACTTTTGAATGCATGGCCATGTCAGGGGCGTTTGATTGTTTTGAGGCGTACCATAGACGGCAATTTTTGTTTGAACCAGTCAACGACATGAACCTTATCGAAAAGGTGATCAAATATGGCAACAAGGAGCAATCTGAAAAAAATGCAGCACAGCAAAGCTTGTTTGGCGGAGAAGGTGGACTCGCTGTACCTGTACCCAAAGTGCCTGATTGCGAGCCTTATGGAGATCTGGAAAAATTGAAAATTGAAAAGGATGTAGTTGGGTTTTATATCTCAGGCCATCCGCTGGATCAATTCAAATTTGAAATTAATTCGTTCGTGAAAAGTAAGTTTTCTGATCTGCAGGATTTGGAAAACAAAATTGGTTCGGAACTGACGCTTGGTGGAATTGTAACCGAGGTAGCACATAAAACGACGAAAACCGGCAAGCCTTTTGGCATCTTGACGGTGGAGGGTTATGAAGATAGTCATACGTTCTACCTGTTTTCTGATAGTTATCTAAATAATAAAAAATTCATGGTCAATGGATGGTTTTTATTCATAAAAGGAGTAGTAACCACTAAAAAATGGGGAGACCAACGACCTGAATTTAATATATTAAAAATTGAAGAATTAAGTAGTATAAGAGAAAAATATAGTAAATCGGTTCAGGTAGATGTTAAACCTACTTTGATTAGTGAAAGTATTATTCTTCAGATGGAAGATATATTGGCGCAGCACCCCGGGAGGTGTTCGTTTAAGGTAAATCTTATTGAAGAGAGCGAGCAAATCTCCGTTGACCTTTTGTCACGGAAATTCATGGTAGATCCGAATGATGAACTGCTAAAATCTTTGGAGGCGATTCCGGAAATCCAGTTTAAGGTAAATTCCTAAACGTGTCAGTTTGTCGCCCTGATTTGTGACATGGCACAATGTATTGTCGGGCGATTTACATATTAGAATAACTTGCATGACAAATAGACCTAAAAAATGTTTTAGTACTATATTTGTAAAAACATTGATCACATAGAATTTTAACAAATAATATTATGGCAAAAGCAATTGAAATTACGGATTCTAATTTTAACGAAATATTGGCATCTGATCAGCCAGTACTTGTGGATTTTTGGGCAGAGTGGTGTGGTCCTTGTAAAATGATCGGGCCAGTTGTGGAGCAATTAGCAGGCGAGTATGACGGGAAAGCTGTCATCGGCAAAGTGGATGTAGACGCTAATCCTGAGGTATCAGCAAAATTTGGTATTCGCAGCATTCCAACTTTATTGATTTTCAAAAACAACGAGATCGTTGATAAACAAATAGGCGCTGTGCCCAAAGCAATTTTAGCTAAAAAGTTAGACGCACAGGTTAATTAATATACATTAACTGGCGGCAACTTTTTTTTCAAGTGGCTTATCATCTCGCGGGTCATTCCATCGAGATCGTAAGCCACTTTCCATTTCCAGTCATTTGATGCTGCGGAGTCATCGATGCTGTTAGGCCACGAAGAGGCTATGGTTTCTCTAAAATCCGGTTCATAATTGATGATAAAATCAGGCATGGATTTTTGAATGCTTTTAGCAATTTCCGAAGGAGTAAAGCTAATGCCTGCTAGATTATAGCTGGTATTTACGGTTAAATATTCTTTTTTAGCATCCATTAATTCAAGTGTAGCCCTCACAGCATCAGGCATATACATCATGGGAAGGGCAGTGTCGGCAGCGATAGGAGATGTATATTTAGCATCCTTCAAAGCAGCATGATAAATCTCTACGGCATAGTCTGTCGTGCCGCCACCGGGTAGGGCGCCATGTCCGATCAAGCCAGGGTACCTGAGGCTGCGGATGTCCATATCGAATTTGGCATTATAATACGCACACAATTTTTCCCCTGCCAACTTGGTAATGCCATAGATCGTCCTAGGATTCATGATGGTATTTTGTGGGGTGATGTCTTTGGGACAGTCCGGGCCAAAGACCGCAATGGAACTTGGCCAATAAACTTTCTGGATGTGATGCTCTTTCGCAAGTTCCAAAATATTGATTAATCCATCCATATTAATGCGCCAGGCTAGCTCAGGCGATTTTTCTGCATTGGCAGAAAGAATGGCAGCAAGGTGGTAAATCTGTGTGATATCGTGCCGACGGATCAATTCGGAAATCGATCTTTTGTCCAGCACATCGAGGGTTAGGAAATTACCCTCGAAATTATTGTTCAGCGGAGTATGTATATCTGTTGCAAATACATTTTCGCTGCCGTATTTTCCCTGTAGTGCCACTACCAACTCTGTGCCCAATTGCCCCAATGCACCTGTTACTAATATCCGATCCATTCTCAATATTTAAAGTAAAATTGGTTGTCAGAAACCATATCTAGCAAATGTGATTGAAATATACATGTGCCATATTTTATTATGATATTTATAATTAAAACGCGAAATACGGAATAAAATCGAAATAAGATGAATTATTTGTTATAAATTTATGAATGAATTCAATTTGGTTGCCAAATTAATATTGGCTAATATGAATTGTAATAGAAGGATATTTTTCCGACTGATCATATTGAAAAATTAATATTTGTGTTTGCAGTATTTATAAAAATATTCAAGCTGATTTCCTAAATAGAAAATTATCATGTACGAGACCCTAAAACCAGAACTTCAGAGAGAAATTCAAAAAATAAGAGATGCAGGATTGTATAAAAAGGAACGGATCATTACCACACCGCAAGGGGCTGCAATAAAAACTGAAGATGGCAAAGAGGTAATAAATTTTTGTGCCAATAACTATCTTGGTCTCTCTTCGCATCCTAAAGTGATCGAAGCTGCTCAAAAAGCCCTCAAAACCCATGGATTTGGGATGTCTTCTGTGCGATTTATCTGTGGCACACAAGGTATACATAAGCAATTGGAAAAGAAGATTTCTGAGTTTTTGCATACAGAAGATACAATTTTGTACGCCGCTGCTTTTGATGCCAATGGTGGTGTTTTTGAGCCGCTGCTTGGGGTGGATAGCGCGATCATCTCGGATGAACTGAACCATGCGTCGATCATAGATGGAGTTCGATTGTGCAAAGCACAGCGTTTTAGATATAAGAATAATGATATGGCCGATCTTGAGGAAAAACTAAAGGAGTCTTCGGATCTTAAACATCGAATCATCGTAACAGATGGAGTTTTTTCCATGGATGGCACCATCGCACAGCTCGATAAGATTTGTGACTTAGCTGACAAATATAAGGCTCTCGTGATGACCGACGAATGCCATGCGACGGGTTTTATTGGAAAAACAGGGCGAGGAGCTGTAGAATATCGCAATGTGATGGATCGGGTAGACATCATCACCGGAACTCTTGGCAAGGCTCTTGGCGGCGCATCTGGCGGATTTACTTCCGGAAAAAAGGAGATCGTCGAGATACTACGTCAGCGATCCCGGCCATATTTGTTTTCAAATACATTGGCTCCCGCCATTACCGGAGCATCGATAGCGGTTTTGGATTTGCTTAGTTCCACAACAGCATTGAGGGATAAATTGGAAAATAATACCAATTATTTCCGTGAGAAAATGACCAATGCCGGTTTTGATATCAAGCCAGGTGTTCATCCCATTGTGCCGATCATGCTCTACGAAGCACCACTTGCACAGCAGTTTGCTGAAAAGCTGTTGGAGAAGGGCATTTACGTCATTGGGTTCTATTATCCCGTTGTGCCGCAAGATAAAGCAAGGATTCGGGTACAAGTATCTGCCGTCCATGAAAAGGAGCATTTGGACAAGGCGATCAATGCTTTTGTGGAGGTAGGTAAGGAGCTTGGGGTGCTGAACTAGTTTTCAAAAGCATAAAAAAGCCTTCAAAACCCATGGATTTTGAAGGCTTTTTGGCACTGAAGGTTCAATAACGCATGGGCTTTAGCTTACCTCTTTTGTTTGCATGAAACCACTTCCCTACTTTCCTTCCTTGACTATATTCTCCAAAAAACTCCAAACTTCCAGTATCATCATAGAACTTCCATTCCCCGTTTTCCTTCCCGTTTTTAAAATCACCTTCTTGAATCAGTATTTTTTGCTCATTATAAAATTTCCAGGAGCCTGATGGCAGCCCATCGAGATATTGACCAATCCGCTTCAAACCACCCGATGGAAAATAAAAACGCCATTCCCCATCATATAATCCGTCTTTGAAAATTCCTTCCTTTTCCATTTTTCCGTTTGGATAAAAATAACGTGAGCTATCTTGCTGGATTCCCTCTTTCCATTGTTCCTGTGCAATTTGGTTTCCAGAATCGTCATAATATTTCACTAGACCGTCGAGTTGATCTTCGCGATAGTTTTCTTCTGCGCTTACCTTTCCAGAAGGAAAGTAAAAAGTCCAGCTTCCTGTTTTAAGGCCATTTTCAGAAATCCCTTCTGCTTTGATAGCTCCATTTTCATAATACAATTTTTCCTTCTCCTGTGCTGATAGTGAGTTTGTTAGCAGGATAAACCCTGTCAGAAACATCAACGAATTAAATTTCTTGCTCATATTGACGTATACCATTCCGATAATTAAAGTAGAGGAAATGAGGAAAAATAAAGTTATATCAAAATGGCGATAAACTACTGCAACCTTATATATTTACTTTGATGAATGCAAACTCGCTCATAAGTTTCACTTTTTTAAGCATTGATGTTAGATAGGCAACTACATAAATTTTATATTTCCTACAAGATCGATGGTGAGGTTTGTCTGGAATGGATCGAAGGCATAAATCTAAGGCACGCCAAGGATAAAATCGAACTGAAGCATGAGGATGCCTCAGACTTGATGGACTGGACTAACGAAAAGGAAGCAGATATTCAGGCTTACCTTGCAAAAATAGAAGCTAAAAAAAAGATAAACAAGCTCTGCCAAATCCTTTTAAAAAAGAAAATTAACCTAGCTAGATTCATCTAAATCGTAGTCGGCAAACTTTCCAATTAGCTTGTGATGTCCTCCAGGAAGGATTCTGATTGTAGCATGAGGTACTTTCTTCAACAAAGGTTGTACAGTGTTTTTTGTGATGATAGAATCTTTTCTCCCTAAGATAATGGTCAATGGTGTTTTCTCATTATTAATTGAATCCGCGACAGCATCAATGTCCATTTTAAGCTTTCGCAAATAGACCCAGATACTGTATACCCGCATGCGTTTTTCCTCGGTGCTGATAGTTTTGAAAACAAATTTCAATGCCAAATCGTCCAATAAACCCACAGATTTTAGGGTACTTCCCAGTAGCTTCAAGAAGTTTGGATGCTTTAATGATTGGCGAAAAAGGAACCTTGTCATTTGTGACCCGGTTCCCAAGCGGTACCAAATATTTGTCCGAATGCCATCTGGCGCCAACAACCAAATATGCTCGATCTTTAACGCAAAAACGGGAATCAATGGAAATATCAATTTTGCACCGATACTAAACCCAAGAAAACTGATTTTCTGCAAGTCAAATCTGTCTATTAGCTTTTGTACTATTTCCACAACATCTTCGGGGGTTAGGTAATTTTTGGGTTCATAAAGGGTGTTTTTTCCATGGAATGGTAAGTCAAAAGCATAAAAGGTGAATTCCGGATGAAGGTGCGAGACTTCTTCAAATATGCTTGAACCCTGCCCCACTCCATGAAATGCGAGCATATTTTTGGAGCCTTTCCCGAAAATACTAAATGATAAATCAACATAGTCTGTGGCAATCTTCATCATTCCCTGATATAAAAATCAATTTTAATATGCACGCTTCTATTCAAAAAAATAAACCATTCAAACTCATATTTAGCCACTAATCCTAATTAACACAAATTTGATGTCCAAACCAAAACCTTTTTGGCTTGATAAAGTATAGAAAAAACAGTTGGAAACTAAAAATAATAAAAAAGTTTCCATAGTTTTGCGCCAAATATGGAAAATAATTCAGTGAGGAAAAATATAATCACGGGCTCCATCGAGTTGTTTATGAAATACGGAGCTAAATCCGTTACCATGAATGACATAGCTGGTCATCTTGGGATATCAAAGAAAACAATATACCAGAATTTTCAAGACAAAGAGGAAATAATATCGCTGGCAACGGATGTTTACTTCGAAAACAAATTGAAAATATTGAAAGAAGCTGAGCGAAATTCTAAAAATGCGGTGGAACTGTTGTATAACCTGACTGTGAAACTCAAGAACAGAATTAGCGCCACGGACCTCGTTGTGATCAACGATCTGAAAAAATACCACAGAGAGATTTGGCAAAAATTCAAAGCTAAAAAACACGAAGTCGTGTTTGTCTCTCTGCTAAAATGCCTCAAAAGCGGAATTTCCGAAGGTCTATTTCGCAAAGACATTAACCCGGAAATTTTGGCCAACTTACATATTGGAGAATTCGAATTATTGTGCAATGAGGATTTTTTTCCAAAAGACAGATATGTTATTTCCGAAATTCAGGAACAAATTTTTGATCACTTTATTCATGGGATTTTATCAGAAAAAGGCTTTGCCTTTTTAGCAACCTACAAACAAACAACAGCATAAATGAAACAACTTAAACCAATTATTCTGAGTTTGCTCTCAATTTTGGCATTTGGGGCCAATGCACAGGAAAATTCAGAAAACCGATTCACCCTGCAGCAATGCCTAAATTATGCCATCGAGCACAATGAAAACATAATCATCGCCAATCTGGAGATGGATGTTTCCAAAGCAAAAACAGCCGAATATCTTTCATCCGGTTTTCCGCAAATAGATGCTTCGGCTAATATTAACAAAAATTTTATTTTGAGACGGACGTATATTGATCCGAGCACATTTGACCCAAGTATTCCGGAAGGAGGAGATCTGATAGCTGTTGAGTTTGGCACCCCTTACGATGGTGATATGGGTATCAATCTTAGCCAGATGATTTTTGATGGTTCTTATTTTGTAGGGGTCAAGGCTTCTAAAACTTATCAGGAATTGTCCCAAAAGGATCATATAAAATCAAAAATTGATGTTGTAGAGGCGGTTACCAAAGCTTATTATTCTGTGTTGGTAAATCAGATGTTATTGGAAACAGTCAATTCAAACTTTCAGAGGCTTGATTCTTTGGTTAGGGAAACGACCATAATGCAAGAAAATGGATTTGCAGAATTACTCGAGCTGAACAGAACTAAAGTGGAGTTCAACAACATAAAAACACGAAAATCGAACTCAGAAAGAGCGCTTGAAATCAGCAAATACTTATTGAAATTTCAAATGGGAATGCCGGTATCGTATAGCTTGGAGGTTGCCAATAAGTTGACAGATTTGGATTTTAACGTAGAAGATGAACTCAACATGACCTTCAACAACGAAAGAAGAATTGAGTACAGCATGTTGCAAACAAATACAGATCTGACAGAGTTGGAAATGAAAAACAACAAAATGGGTTATCTGCCAAATCTAGACCTCATATTTTCATGGGGCATGAATGCAGGTGTCAAGGATTTTAGTGACTTGGGCAAGTTTAGCAACAATAGAATCTGGACCGACTATCAGTTGGCAGGCCTTGCGTTTAAGCTTCCAATTTTTGATGGTTTGTATAAGTCCAAGAAGATACAGCAAAATAAGATACAATTGCAGCAGTTGGATTATCAACGGAGAATGCTTGAAAATTCCATAGAATTGGAAGTAGTCCAGGCGCAGCAAACGCTAAGAATGAGCATGGATGATCTGAGCAGTCAGGAGGAAAATGTACAATTGGCGGAATCAGTTTATAACCAAACTAAAATAAAATATAAAGAAGGTGTAGGCACTAACCTCGAGGTTATTGACGCGGACAATGCCTTTAAACAGGCCCAAAGCAACTATTTCAATGCGCTATACGATGCTTTGATCGCACATGTAGATTGCCAGAAAGCCCTTGGAATTTTAAAAATAGACTAATCAAATAATCAAAAAGATAAAACAATGAAAACCATTACCATATTCTTATTAGGTTTTATGCTCATCTCGATTAACGCCTGTGAACAAAAGGATGAGCTGCAGGAAAAAAAACAGGAATTAAAAAACCAAAAAATGAACCTGCAAGAAATAAGGAATTCCATAGCGACCTTGGAAAAAGAAATTTCCGTTTTGGATCCGGAATTTGCCAAGAAAAACCGCAAAGCCACCCTTATTACTACCACACCTGTAGAGCAAACGACATTTGAGCATTTTGTAGAAGTAAGTGGTGCTGTTAAGTCCAGAAAGAACGTACTGATCAGCGCAGAAAATATGGGAAGTATCGATCGCATACTTGTGACTGAAGGAGCAGAAGTAAAAAAAGGGCAGCTCTTGCTAAGTATGGATACAGACCTGTATCAAAGAAATCTAGATCAGTTGGAAACGGAATACTCACTGGCTACGACGATGTTCGAAAAACAATCGAACCTTTGGAAACAAAACATCGGGACGGAAGTGCAGTACTTACAATCTAAAAACCAAAAGCAATCGCTAGAAAATCAGATAGCTAATGTAAAAACGCAAATTTCCAAATCTCAGATCAGAGCGCCTTTTAACGGAACGATCGAGTCCGTGGATGTACGGGAAGGTGAAATGGCGCAGATTGGATCGCCTCTAGTACGTCTCGTAAACCATCAAGAAATGTACATCAAAGCAGATATCAGCGAGTCTTTTATTGGGGAATTCGAAAAAGGGGAAACTGTGATCATAAACTTTCCTTCTATCAACCAGACAATAGAATCAAAACTGAGCTCTGTTGGTCAAGTAATCGACGAGATGAACCGTACTTTTTCTATTGAAGCTTTATTGCCGCCAACAGATTTCACAATTAAACCAAATTTATTGGCAGTCGTGAAACTTAGCAATTTTAGACAAGAAAACGCAATCGTAATCCCCACCAAATTGATTCAAAAAGATCACAAAGGTGATTTTGTTTTCATTGCTGAAAAAGAGAAAGAAGAACTGATCGCCAAAAAAGTGCATATAGACAGGGGCATTACATATAAAAACAGGACAATGATTCCGGAAGGACTTGCGAGTAAATCAATGTTAATCGATGAAGGCTTTAGAGATGTCGCAGAAGGTGGAAAGGTGAAGATTGTTAACAGTGTCATATAGGTTAGAATAGTATACTTTTCCATGGAAAATCAAGAAAAAAAAGAAATCAAGCGCGAGTTTGGGCTTAGCTCACTCTCCATTAATAACGGGACGAGCGTATTTATCCTTACCTTTATCATAGTGATCATGGGATTGTATTCCTATGTGAATATCCCAAAGGAAAGCTTCCCCGATATTGTAATTCCAACTATTTATGTTGGCACTTCCTATCCTGGCAACTCGCCCATTGATATGGAGAACCTGATCACCAGGCCCATAGAAAAGGAGCTAAAATCCATATCAGGAATCAAGGATATCACTTCTACGTCAGTACAGGATTATTCTACCATTATTGTAGAATTCAACCCGGAAGAGGACATTGCAAAATCATTA
>JAUHYU010000148.1 GCA_030426345.1 Bacteroidia bacterium | reverse complement strand
CTTCAAATATAGCTTTATCGATAGCATCGTCATGATGAGAGACATGAAGCACTTCCACTTTGGCTCCAAATAACGAAGCCAAAGGCATCAACTGCTGTATGGCCAATTTATCTTCCTCCTGATAATCGGTGGCGTACACTATCTTATTGATCCCATTGAAGGATTGGTTTTCAGGGATGCATAAAACTGAGCAATTGGTGTGTTCGATGATGCTCTGAGCCTTTCCCCCGAGATATTTTTTATCATAGGTCGAATGCCCTGTGGTACCCATCACAATGAGGTCGTACATTTTTTCATCAGCCAGGTTTGCTAAAACATCTATGGTTTTGCCTGTTTTTAATATATAGTCACAAGATTGAAGACCTTTCTTTTTGCCAATTTTTGTGATTTCTGCGGCTATCGCTTTTAGCTTATCTTCTGCAGTTTCCAACAGATCATCATACGTATCCTTCAGTTTTTCAGAACCCAAAATGGTATTAAAATCCATGGGGGTAAAAACATTTAACAAAGTAATCTGACTCTGTTCCTTTTCGCCAATTGCTGCAGCAAATTCCAACGCATTCAGCGATACATCCGAAAAATCTATGGGGCAAAGCAACTTTTTCATATCCATCTCTTTTACCTTTAATTTACACCAAAATGAGATTAAAAGTTGCTAACCCATGCATTTTCTTTTATATAAAACCTCCACGGCTTCAGTGCATCCTCCTCCGCATATTCCACCCCAATCCTTGTTGTAGTCACAATAAGATCATCTTCAATCGGCTCATTGTCTTCTATCCAAATCGTATCTCCATCTAACGCTTCACCGTAAAAGCTGGTTTGAATTCCTAAAGCCTGAGAGAGCACCCCCGGCCCGCCAGTCAGCCGCTTTTCCGGTCGTTTCATGTTCCGGCGCTTCATCATCAACTCAACGCCTTCAATTGGCTCTATGCCCCTGATCAAGACTGCCTCTGCACTTCCCTCTACATTGGTTACCACATTGAAAAGGTGATGAATTCCATAGCATAGATAAATGTATGCGTACCCACCCGGGCCAAACATCACCGCATTTCTTTTGGTTTTTTTGTGGTTGTTAGCATGGCTTGCTTTATCATTGTAGCCGGAATAGGCTTCTGTTTCAACAATCTTTCCCTTGGTCACAATTCCGTCAATATTAGTACACAATATCTTGCCAAGTAGCATTTTGGAAACTTCCGCTACATTATCATTTTGATACCAAGACAGCTTTAATTTATCTGCCATTATTTATTATAACCTAGAATCATAAAGTTCGTATAATCTGGAATTCGGGTTCACATTTGGCAAAAAAGCCGTGTAGCTAATTAACCGAAAATATTTCTTAACTTTGAGTATAAACTAACATAAACCATTTTCTCTTATGAAGTACAATAGAATTAGTATTCTTGCATTATTATTATTCTGCGCCTTTATAGGCAATTCTTATGGACAGGATAAAAAACCTGCTCCCAGCCAAACAGCTACCTTTTCACAAAAAGTAGGTTTCACCGACGTAACCATTGTTTACTCCCGGCCAAGTGCAAAAGGACGAACCATTATGGGAGATTTGGTGCCTTACGGCAAAATATGGAGAACAGGAGCGAATATGGCAACAAAAATCACTTTTTCTGATGATGTGAAAATCGCAGGAAAATCTCTTGCTGCAGGTTCTTATTCCATTTTTACCATTCCCGGTGAAAGTGAGTGGACGGTCATCTTTAATAAAAATTGGGAACAGGGAGGTACAGCCGATTACAAAGAAGCTGAAGATGCACTTCGTGTAAAAGTGCAATCTTCCAAAATGCCTGTGAACGTAGAAACCTTTCTGATCAACATAGACAATGTAAAACCAACCTCTGCGGTGATTGGTCTTATTTGGGAAAGCACTATGGTTCCAATTCCTTTGGAAGTAACATTATAAAATACAATTGCTGCCAAAATAAGGTGGTAAGTAGTTCAATAAAAAAACCGACTTGCAGTCGGTTTTTTTGTTTCAAAATCATTAATTCTGATTAAAATGAATCTAAAATCCATGGAAATTTCGAGAATAAATTTACGGGTGAAACTGCATTTCTAAGACCGAATTCAATAATTTTACGCAAACATCAAATTATGCTTTCCAATAACGACATTCTAAAAAAGCTCCGGGTTGCTCATAAATTGCGCACGGACGATATCATCGATATTTTAAAACTGGTAGATTTTCAAATTACTAAAGGTGCTCTTGGCGATATGTTCCGCAAAGAAGACCATCCAAATTATGTTGAGGCAGGCGATCAAATTTTGCGAAATTTTCTAAATGGATTGATTATTCACTTGCGCGGGCCAATGCCTAAAAAGGAAAAGTAAAACCATCTGAAATCCATGAACGAAGTTGGAATTAACGTTTGGCTTTTTTCTTCTTTTTGCGTTTTGGTTCCTCTTCTGCTGAGTTGATCAGCGATTTCCAATCGTTGACTACAGCCTCTGACATTTCCACTGTATAATCATAATCGGTTTTGGATATTTCCATCCGACGGATTTCTTTGCCAAGATTTTGTTCTATTTGCTCCAACAGCTCTTTTTCCTCGGTGCTGCAAAAAGAAACTGCTTGTCCCTTTTGTCTTCCACGCCCTGTTCTACCAACACGATGCACATAGGTATCAGATGACTCAGGCAAATCATAATTGATCACATATTCGACATTTGGAATATCAATCCCCCTTGCGCTTACATCAGTCGCAATCAAAACCATCAATGCTCCTCCCCTGAAATTCTGCATGGTTTGTCTGCGCGCATCTTCCGCCTTGTCGCTATGGATCGTATCAGAAATAATATTTACTCTTTCTAGGGCTTTTTTTACCCGTTCTGCCCGGACTTTAGTACGAACGAAAACCAATATCTTTTTTCCCTCGTGTTCTTTGATCACATGTTCCAGAAAAAAGCGCTTGTCATCCATTTCTATAAAAGCTACGGCATGATCAATGTTCTTGGCAACAGGATCTTTTGGTGATATTTGAATTCTGATGGCGTTGGTAACAAGGGAATATGCCAGTTTTTTGATTTTCTCGTTAATGGTTGCTGAGAAGAAAAGTGTTTGACGCTTTTTTGGCAAATGCCGCATCAGATCCTGAATATCCTTGATAAACCCGAGATCGAGCATGTGATCTGCCTCGTCCAAAACCAATATCTCCACACGTTGGAGATTCAATGCCCCCTGGCTTACGAGGTCAAACATCCTTCCCGGCGTTGCGATGAGCACATCCACTCCCTTTTGCAATTGCAGTTTTTGTGGCTCCTGATCTACACCGCCATGGATACAAAAAGTTGTTACGCGGGTATGCTTGCCCAAAGTAAGAAATACAGATTCGATCTGTAAGGCCAATTCATGGGTTGGAGCCATAACCAAGCACTTGACTCCATCGGGACGGCCATGGATTTTGCGCTCTTGTAGCACATGCAAAATAGGAATTGCAAACGCTGCCGTCTTGCCGGTACCCGTCTGGGCAATAGCTAACACATCCTCCCCTTTCAAGATTGGGGGTATGGATTTGAATTGAATATCAGTTGGTTTTTTATAACCCTGCTTGGCTATGCTGGTTTTGATGCCCTCCGCGATGTGGTATTGTTCGAACTTCATTTGGAATAAATATCCTACAAAGATAACACCCTTTTAGGTTTATCAATCACCTACAAAACAATCGCCTGAATTTCACCTTAAAAACCCTCTCAAACCCATGGAAATTTGAACATAAAAAAACGGGAAGCAGTTTTAGTACTTCCCGTCCATTTTTTTTAAATGAATATCAATTACCACATAGATCGGATACGTCATCTTGTAGTTCTTTAAGGGATTCATTAATGAGAAGGTGAATATATGCCTGGTCATAGATGCCATTATATTGACAATAGATTAAAGGAATATAAGCATTAATAAAGTTTAAATAAGCAGTTTTATATACATTACAGTTTGCAGTGCTAGGGTCAGCTGAATAGGCTAGTACTGCTGAATAATATGTAGTTAATTCATTTTGATAAACAACCTGCCAATCATCACCACAGTTGACATTATCAAAGTCAAAATTAACAGAAGTTGGATTGGCCAATTCATCTTCTACTTCTTCAAGTGTGTTTTGATAGGCTGTTCGCTCATCTCCAACCAGCAATTCACAATCGCCATAAGGCTTTAAAGCATTGATATAATTTTCATAAGCACTTAAGAGTGCATCGCTATTTTCGGCACTCTGTTCAGAGCTAAAAGCTGCTTTAGCATTATTTAATGCGGTAGCCTCATCTTGAACTCCTGCCTCCCAATTGGTGTTACAGCCGCCTCCATCGTCTTCTCCACCATCACCGCATGAGGATAACCCAAGTGAACAAACAATCAAAAAATAAAATGCGTAAGAGTAAAGCTTCATAATAGATTAATTTAATTCAAGATTTAAATAAGTATATGATGTTATTTCGAGCAAGAAAATAATAAAAAGCATGACAAACAAATTATCATCATATATTATATTTATATAATACAATTATCGAATTTACTATATAGCATTCAAGTAATAAACCATCCAAAATAATCACCTGAAGTTCTCCTTGAAAACCCTTCCAAATCCATGAAAATTTAGACATAAAAAAACGGGAAGCGTTTTTTTATGCTTCCCGTTTTTTTTATTTTTTGTTTCTAAATTATGGAGTGCAATCTATATCTGCCCAAATATCTTCGTATTGTTCAAGAGCATTTTGAAAAGATGTTCGATCCGCCCCAGTAAGTAATGAACAATCACCAAATGGCTTTAATGCATTAACATAGTTTTGTAATGCATTTTTGTAATTATTACAATTTGCTACACTCGGGTCCGTACTATAAGCTGTTGCAGCATTACTAATTGCTGTTAACTCACTCTGAACCCCTACAGCCCAGTTGTAGTTGCAATTTCCACCACCGTCACCATCGTCTCCGCCACCGCAGGAGGAGAATCCTAGTGATAAAACAATTAAGAAATAGAATACGTAAGAATAAAGTTTCATAACTGATAAAGTTGATCTAAGTTATTAGTTAAAATTAATGATGTTATTGACAGCAATAAAATAATAAAATATACGACAAACAAATTAATTTAATATATACTATTTTCATAATCAAATATATTGGTTATAAGTATTAACCTTATTTTTGTTTTTGAACTCTTCGTTAATCCAACTTAAAATTAAATTCATTAATTGATTCTGTCTGCCACGCAAGATGCCTGGTACTTGGTGAGATCGCAAAGAAAGGCGAAAAGGTATGGACTTTCACGGTATTTCCATCCGGTAAAAATTCCAAGATCCGAAGCCATCCATCACCTCCATTTCCATGCCATCCGCCCCCCATGGCCTGAGCGTTAAATGTCATCTGAGTCACTTTTTTGCCGGCAGCATTTTTATCCGTCCGAAAACCCACATGCCCTTCAAAATTATCAGGAGAACCAATATGCCCAGAAAAGACCAACTGGATGTTGTGCGATGGTTTTATCAGCTTTTCCCACATCGCCTTTCCGTAGTTGGCATCTGTGATTGGATAATTCTCACTTTCGAAAGGCTCGCTTTTAGAGCTCAGGTAAGAGTGCGTAAGAATCGCCACAGTATGATTATTATATTTCGCCTGTCCTACCACATCTTTTGCCCACTGAATCACAGTATCTCTTGGGGCAAATTCCAGATTGATAAACAGAAATTTACGCCCATGCGGGGAAACAAATTCAAAAGCAGCATTTTCCAAAGTTGGTTTGCCATCGATGTTTTTCGCGGCTGCAACAAGCAACGGCGCATTAGACGGGTTTTTATGGGCAGGGAAATATTGGTCGTAATTTGACTTGCGGTTTTCCACACTTTTATATCCAAAATCATGGTTGCCGGCTGCGAGAACATACGGCACCTTGCCATCCAACCTGCCAAAGGCACGCGACACCGCCAGCCACTGGCTGCGGCTTGGCTGATTGCCATTCACATGGTCGGGTACGAGCATTTCATTTTGCTCCACCAAATCCCCGGTACACAATACCATCTGGATATTAAGTGAATCAATCTGCTCGCTGATCCATCCTGTCATCAATTCAAAAATGCCCTGATTCCTTTCAAACTTCACATACGACTGCGGATCCGGCAACATGATCATGATCCAGGAATCCGAATCAGAAAGTTTTGGTGCTTGATATTTGTCCTGTGCCGAGGTTTGCGAAGCGATAAAAAATAAAGTGATCAGTATAAAAGTAAATCGTTTCATTTTTTTCATTGTTATGATTTCATGGATTTAAGATAGTTTTTAGATCATACCAAATGATTTGATGAGACCTTCTTTAGATGATTTCTACAGAGATAAATATCGTAGCTCATGGCTCTAGCTAACACCAACAACAGGGTATGTTATCAACACAAACTATTCCGCTAATCTAATGGATTTTTGATGCTTTTGAAATGATTTTTTGTCGTGTCTCAATATTTATCCTTACACAACTTTTAATTGCTCCGGGATAAAATTATATTATTAGCTCAATTATAATTACCCAAAAATTATGAGCAAAATATTTATTGCACTTGTCATCATAACCGTCTTGATTTCTGCCAGCCACCAGAATCCAGAAAATTCCATATTGTTATCT
>JAUHYU010000045.1 GCA_030426345.1 Bacteroidia bacterium | reverse complement strand
ATTGAGATGGAAGTTGTGGATGCCAACCAAAGAGTGCCTGAAGATTTTGGGTACCTTTCATTCAATATCGGGATTGTCAATACCTTTCAACTGTCTGTGTTTACGGAAGAAGATGGACAGTTCAGCCTTGCTTCTGCCACCGCCCACATCCTGAACGGCACGGACACCGTCCGCTCTTTTGACCTCAAAGACAAAACAAACCTACTATCCTTTCAAGGGGAGGCTGATGGCACTTACTCACTGGTGGTAATCAAAAACGGGTACGCCCGATTCACCCGCGAGTTTAATATCACCGACCTCAATGTCGAACTCGACAACAAACCTTTGAAAGTATATTTAGAACCTGCGCTTACGATGCTGGCGCATGTTAGCAATACGCCACCAGCACCTTATCCTGATAATTTTTTTCAATTAGAGTTTACATTACCCTCAGGTGCCAATATTACGATTGATTGGGGAGATAGTACCTCAGATTCCTATAATATGGATTCCTATGAATTTAGAGGCCATTCTTATCCGTCTGAAGGGGATTATTTTGTAAGTATTACAGGTGATCTTCAAGCAATAGATTACTTAACTTTTTATGATAAAGGTATGATATCTGAATTAAATCTGGAACACTTGCCAGAATTGGTTCGTTTTGCAATGTGGGCTTCAGGGAGATCACCTAAAACTCTGGACTTTACATACAACTCCAAGATCAGAAGCATTGTCCTTGCATATGGCCTCAATGATGTTGAAAAAATCAATCTGCCAATCAGTCATGAGATAAATGATCTTTGGATTGATGGACCAGATAGTCCAATGACCACCAGTGCTATTGACACTCTTATCAATAATATTTATGCCAATGCGATCAGTAAGAACATAAAGGATGGAAGATTATATCTTCGAAATTACGACCCTTGGGCATTTAATCCTGATGATCCAGATCCTTATCGTCCATTGATAGGTCCTCCTTCCGAGGAAACATTGGTTAAGTTGCGCGAACTCAGGAACGCTTATGGATGGGTTATAGATCCAAATCCATAAGTCTATAAATACGAATTGGGGAAGTATTTTCTGAGTTGTTTTGAAAATTTGACGCACAAAAAAGCCCTCAAAATCCATGAGGGCTTAGAAAGAAAATGACAACAGGTTAAAGGAGGTCAATCATGGTAATTTTGCAATTCTTTTTTTAGTGTCTCCATAGATATGGGCTTGACTATAAAATTACTAACCTGTTCATATGTTTTTGCTTTTTGCATGTCCTGAGGGTTGCTGGAACTGGAAACTACATAAATGGTTATTTTTTTATCCACGGGTATTTTGGTAAACTCATCTAGGAAATCCCAGCCATCCCAGATCGGCATGTTTATGTCCAACAAAATCAGATCAGGGATGTCCTTTTCTTTTGTTATTAATAATTTAAGGTTATCAAAAGCATCCTTGCCATTTTCATAGACTACTATTGAAGCCCCTATTTCAGCCTCTTTTAAAGATTCTTGGGTGAAAAAGACATGAATTGGATCATCATCAATGATACAGATAATATCAATTTTTTTCATGTTGGAAACATATACTAAATGTGGTGCCAACATTGACTTTGCTCTCTACTTCAATTAATCCTCCCATGGATTCTACTTGGTTTTTTGTAATAAACAAACCAACTCCTCGGGCATCCTCATGTGCATGAAAGGTTTTGTACATTCCAAATAATTTATGACCGTGTCTCTCCAAATCAATGCCTTGCCCATTGTCTTCAATATGCAAAATGAGGAAGTTCTTATCAATACTGGTAGAAAGTCTAATAAAAGACTTCCGCTTTTCAGCACGATACTTTATGCCATTCGTGAGAAAATTCAACACAGCACTATCCATGTACGCAGGGATTCCAAGTACCGTGATGTTGTCTTGCATCTCGTTTATGATACTAACTCCACCTTCTTTGGCTAAAGCGGATACATTGTCAACAGCCTTTTCTGTCACTTTTGATAGATCAATCAGAGTCAGGCTTTTTTGTTCATTTGTATTGAGCATTGCCACTTCCGACAAGTGTTGAATTGTTTCTTTTAAGTTGTCAGCTGCAGTATTAATAAGTTGCGGTACTTTTAGTTCTTTTAATTGAGGTTGCTCATCAAACAGAAATTTCAACAAGCTGTTAAGGTTGCCAGAGTGACTCCTCAAGTTATGTGATACTATATGAGCGAAGTTATTCAGTCTTTGGTTCTGATCTTTCGTTAGATTAAGCACAAGTTTTAGTTCTTCTTCGGCCTTCTTTAAAGGGCGAATATCTGCAGCTACACCTAGGTAGCCAGTGATTTCTTTACCCCAATAGATAGGTGTTACAGTTAATAGCACCGGAAAATGCTCCCCATTTTTATGAACGTATGTCCATTCTCTTACTTCGCTACCCTCCTTTTGAGCCATAACGACAAATGTGTCAAAACCGTTGATAGGCACACCCAATTCATCAGATAGCTCCTTACCTCGTGCTGCTATTTCAGACGACAAATGCATGACTTGCGGTGTCTGCTTCTGTACAATCTCATCAGCAGAATAGCCGAGCATATTTATAGCTCCTTTGTTAAAGGTCTGTATGACCCCATGTACGTCTGTTTCGATAATTGATACTTGTGTACTCGCATCAAGTATAGCTTGGTTTCTAGAAAGGGAATGGGCCAATTGCAATTCCGCTTCTTTGCGCAACGTGATATCGATAATTTGCGAAATAAAATGAAGAATATCTCCATTACTGTCTTTAACAGCCGAGACTGATAAAATGACATAAACTGTCTTTCCGTTTTTATGAAAGTACCTTTTTTCCATTTGATAATGCATGCGGTTTCCGGCTATCAACTCTTTCAATAAGCTTAAATCCGTATTCAAATCATCTGGGTGAGTTATCTCCTGAAAGGTTAGATTCAATAGTTCTTTTTCAGTGTAGCCCAATTTATCGCATAGCCTTTGATTCACTTTTAACCATTTGCCATTCAAGCTTACGATGGCCATTCCTATTCCTGCATATTCAAAATTACCCCTAAAAGCCCTTTCGCTAATAATTAACTTTTCTTCAATAATTTTTTTTGCCGTAATATCTTCTGAAAACATGAGCAGTCCACCAATTTGATCCTGCTCATTATACCATGGCTTTACTTCCCATTTCAGCCAGTGTTTACCACCGTGGGCTGTTTCAAAACTATCTTCGTCCATTTTTATGGTTTCCCCTGCAAGGCACTTTTGATGAATTTTCTTCCATTCATTCCCAATCGTGGGAAATATATCATAGTGAGACCGACCTATTATATCAATATCCTTCAGATTATAATCATTAACCCATTTTTGCGAAGCTGCTATATATCTAAGTTCCCTGTCAAGCATTGCCATGGCAGATGGCGCCTGAGCAATAAACAGTTCTTGGCGCTTGGTTGCCTTTTTAGTTTTTGTAATGTCTTGGAATGTCCCATATAGCCTCGTACATATGCCACTATTGATTTCTACATTGCCCATAGCCCTCACCCACAATTCATTTCCTTTGGCGGTAATAAATTGTACCTCTACATCATATGGCTCTCCTTTTTCAATGGCCCTATTGACGACTTCTGTTATTTTATCGCGACTTTCTCCTTCTTTGAAAAAATTAATCCCGGATTCCAAATCTGGTTCAAAGTCTTTTGGTACTTCGTGGATTTCCTTAGTGACCGATGACCAGTCAATGGTATTTTTGACTAAGTCAAATTCCCAAGCACCAATACGCGACATATCTCCAGCCTGCTGTAATAGCTCTTGGGTCTTGATTAGCTTCCTTTCAACTTCCTTTCTTTTAGTAGTCAGATAGCAAATAGCTATAAATTGATAAATTTCACCCTGTTCATTTAGAATTGGCTGAATGACTGTATCCACCCAATAGAGGGTTTTATCTTTAGCTATGTTGCATACTTCCTTTCTCCAAGACTTGCCCTTCGAAATTGCTTTCCACATGTCACTCCAAAATGATTTGGAATGATACCCAGAATTAACGATACTATGGTTTTTCCCGATTAACTCCTCTTTTGCATATCCTGAGACCTGACAGAAAACATCATTCGTATAAACAATATCTCCTTTCACGTCGGCAATAGAAACGATTGTATTCTTATTTAGCGAGGCCATTATGGCTTCATTTCTTGCGACAATGGCATGTAGCTGCCTTCTTTCTTCGAGAATTTTGGTAATGTCCCTTCCAGTAGCATAGATAAATTCCCCATCTGGGTAAGCACTCCATTCCGTCGTCTTAAATTCACCGTTTTTCGTTTGGAATCGATTATTGAACTTTGAAATATCTTCTTGATTTTCAAGTTTCGATAGTGCCTCTGTAGCGGATACTATGTCATCAGGATGAACAAAAGCCATTATATTCTTATCTACTACTTCTTCAACAGAATATCCCAATAAATCAAGCCAATGATTGTTTGCCTTGACAATAGTGCCGTCAATACCGATTATTAATGATAAACCTAAGTTTCTTTCAAAGAACCTCTCGATTTGAGTTTTTTTTGATTCTAATTCAGATCTCTTTTTTCTTAGCTCCAATAGGTTAACAACTTGCTTACTCAGGGCTTTTAAGCTGCTGACTTGCTTTTTTGTCAGCTTTTTAGGTTTGTCGTCAATTGCGCAAAGTGTTCCAATGGGAAAACCTGCTTCGGTTATTAAGGGCACACCCACATAAAATATAACATAGGGATTTTCCGTTACAAGAGGGTTGTCTTGAAAGCGATCATCCTTTCTGGCATCAGGAACAAGTAGTACTTCATGAGGATTGTTTATGGCATGAGCACAGAAGGCATATTCTTTCGGTGTTTCTCTGATATTTATACCATGGTGCGATTTGAACCACTGTCGATCTTTGTCTACTAAGCTTATGAGAGATATTTTGGTTTTACACACCTCAGAAGCCATGAGAGTAAGAAAATCATAATATTCTTCTTCTATAGTATCTAGAACATTGAAGGACTCAAGCTCTCGAATTCTCTCTATTTCGTTTTCAGGTACATCGGGTACTTTCATTCTGATTTCAAGATGGTTGCTCCAATTGAACTTGGATTATACTGTTAAAAACTGCAACATTTTCTAATCATAATACAAAAAACAGCTTTAACTACGGCAATCTTAAGGGCTTGGTATGCCTACATTTAAAATACTGTAAACATATGACATTCTACCCTTCTCGAATCGATATCCTATTTTATGTACTTATTTGAATAAAAAGGTATTCTCATGCAGAAAAAAAGCTGTTGATATCTAGATATACAATTTGCACAACAAAATACGATATAATAGCGATGATAGAGAAAGTAAGAAAAATAAAAAACCCTTCATAAGTACCTTATAAAGGGTTTTAAAGTATCCGAGATTAAAAAGTGCGCACGAGAGGATTCGAACCTCCACACTACTTAAAGCACCAGCCCCTCAAGCTGGCGTGTCTACCAGTTCCACCACGTGCGCATGCTTTTTTGATTGGCCGACAAAGGTAATATCTTTTTCGCCCTTTTACAATATGAATATAGTACTCAATTGTGTAAAACAACTTAAAATCCATGTTAAAAAAAATACACCAGACAGCGAACCCGGTGCATTTATACAATCCACTAAATTGGACTGTCTACTTAACTTTATTCAGAAGAACCTGTTTTAACTTATAACCTTCCAAATCCATTTTGAGAACATACACAGCTGATGGCAACCTATATGGCAGGAGGTCAACTTCTATCTCATCAAAACCAACCCGCCTGATTGCGCTATTGTCGATTTCATGGATCTTACCTTCCAATCCGATGATATATAGCTTCAGGTCATGTTCGGCAAGGTTAACCTGATCAAACTTCAAATTGAAATATTCGTTTTCCACAGGGTTTGGATATAGATTTACATCTGGGTTCGACAAAGCGTTTTTGACCCAGCCGAATTTCCCCAATGTTTCAGCCTCTACCCTTGCATTGGTCGGCATTTCCATCCTGTAAAGCACTTCATTGGGAACCATGGTATTTGGAAAATTATTTGATTGCCAATAAACATTGAGAAAAGCATCGGCATACTTCTCAAAATACCTGACCGTCAACTCATGTTTACCTGCTTCTAGGCTAATTCCGCCCATTACTTCTTTGTAAGCATGCAATCCATCATTGTCCACGATCAGTTGATCGCCAATCCATAGCTGGCTGCCATCATCCGAACCAAGGGTGAACAAATAGTGCCCATCTTGTGGAACCTCAATATAAGTGTGGTATTCAAAACCATACAGATCGCTCCGGTTTCCTTTGGCGAGATCAAAATTATTGGCGTTCCCTTCTTTTTCGGCTGTCATTGTTTCAAAATCGGGAACCCAATTCCAGTCCCCTTGATAGTATTTGTAATTGACACCACTCACCACACCAACCGAGTTGTCGGCAGGCCTGAGGAAGAAATCAATGCCATCATTGAACAATAGTTCGTCTGGTATGGCTATTGCCGGCATTCCGACTCTGTTCCAAAAAACATTAAGCTGCTCTACTCCGTGTTTTTCAAAGAAAACTACTCTAATCTCATGCAGACCTGCTTCAAGGCCAATTACACCAGACTTTTCTCTGTAACCATGTAAGCCATCGTTGTCCACGACCAATTCATTACCGATGAACAATTGGCTTCCATCGTCTGAACCCGTAATAAAACTATAATGTCCAGGTTCGTCCACTTGGATAAAGCCCCTAAATTCCATTCCAAACAAATTATTGCTTAACCTGTTGTCCAGACTAAAATTATTCTCAATGCCATAATCCAACATATATGCTGAGCCAAACTCAGGTAAACTATTCCATTCACCTTTATAGTAATAATATTCTACTCCCTGGGTAACATCCGATGGATTATCAGGAGGTCTAAGTTCAAGATTAAGGCCATCATTGAATAAGCTGGTTGCAGGAATCATTTCCTTGGAAAACGATTTTCCTGACCAATATACCTCTAAGGCTTCTCCGCCATGTTTTTCAAAGAACTCTATGGTGATCTGATGCAACCCCTTTTTCAATCCAATGATTCCTGACTTTTCCTTGGGCGCATGCAAACCATCATTGTCCACAACCAACCTATCTCCAATATATAGTTTGGACCCATCATCTGAGACTAAAAACAAGGTATAATAAGCATCTTCAGGCACATCAATAAAGCCTTCAATCTTAAAACCAAATTCATCATTTCTAAGCCGTTTGCTAATGGTAATCATATCATCTATATCTGCCGATACAAAATCCAATAAGCTAAAATCCGGAATACTGTTCCAATTGCCTTCGTAATAGTAACTTTCGACACCCGGCCCAACCATGGCAGGATTGTCAGGATTCCTCAAATCAGGCTCAAAGGGAGATAAGTACATCCCCAACATTGGCCGTTCCATGGTCATGTCAGGCATTTGCCAACCTACCGAAATGTTGTCACCACCACTAAGTTCCTTATGCAGTACTTCCACATAGTAGCGTTGGCCTTGCTCCAATCTGATTTTTTTGGATTTCTGATTTACATATTTAGTCCATTCATTGGGATATGTCCATCCAGGAACTTTAGCAATCCGGGACTTATTGGCAGGTTGATCATCCGTGCTTAGATGTAGCTCTGAATTGTTGTCACCGGCAATCCAAAATGTGTATTCACCAGATTGAGGAGGGCAAATATACCCTCTGATCCTGCTGCCGAATTGGTTCAATATGTTGCGGCTTCCCTCAAAATTGTAAAGTATTTCATGGGAATTCGGTGGAGTATCCAGTGGTATATCAGCCACGTTGCTTCCTCCAATTACTGTCCATATTTCCCTGATAATATACCCATCGGCGGTACAGCCTTCGAATTCTTCATCAATTTCTCCGTCACAATCATTATCGATACCATCCTGAATCTCCTGGGCACCAGGATAAACCATTCCGTCACCGTCATCACAATCAGTATTATCGACCACATATCCTGTTGGCTGCATACAGGCAGAAACCATGTCAGATGCATCACCAAATCCATCACCATCGGTATCGGCATACCAGGTTGTGGTTAAACCAATTCCTGCATTCAAATCATTGCAATCCACATCATTGGTAATACCATCACCATCTGCGTCGTCATCACACACATTTCCAGTGCCGTCGTTATCCAGGTCTGCCTGATCTGCATTGCTCATTTCAGGGCAGTTATCTTCATCGTCCGCGATGCCATCTCCATCTCCATCTGGAGAATTGGTATTCACCACAACATTTGCATTGGAAGTCCCGGAAAGCACCGAATTTCCATTAAAAGCGAGGTTTGTTTGGATTCCACCATTTGAAGTAAATTGGATCGGTGTGCCTGCTGAAGTTGCCAAGGCCTTAAAAGTTACTGTAAATAGCAACACATTATTACCAAAGGAGGTATCGCCAAATGTGCCATTATTGTAGGAAATTTGTCCTGTTGCATTATTGGCACTTGTTGGCAATATCGCGACATCCAGCGACAGGCCTGCCGTCACATCCTGTACTTCTAAAATGGAAGGATTGAAAGATAAAAAAACCGTAGCGCCACTGAGGGATTGCTGCGGTGTAGCGGATGTGCTGTTTACAGTAACAACGAAAGTTTCATCATTAAGCACTTGTATGTTAGCTGGAGTAATTTCCAATGTGGATTGCCCGAATAGCAAACTGGAAAACAACACCCATATCGCTAAACTTAGTAGTATTTCTTTTTTCCTTTTCATAGCTTTATGGGTTATTGCTTGAATACTTTCCGGGTATAAACACTATCCTCGTGCTTCACCATTATAATATAAATACCAGAGGGTTGATCCGAAATATCAAGTATTCCAGGACCAAACTCGTTTTGGAAATTTCGAACTACTTTCCCTTCAAGATTGGTAATCCTGACTGATTCAAAATCAACATCACTTGGCATACTTAATTTTATTTCTCCCTGAGTTGGATTCGGGAAAACACTGATCATTTCTGATACCAGACAACCATCACAGTCCGTTAGAATAATTCTTCCGGCAGTTATACCGCTCAAAACAGATTTTCCTGCATAGGTGAGCTGTGTTTCTCCAGGGCCTTCATTGATGAATTCCATGGGTTGCTCTTTTCCTTTCAAGGTCTTCTTGACCCTAAACCTCAACGTCGCCAAACCGATCTCACCATGAGGTAAATCACTAAAGGAGCCGGCAGCAAATCGCACGATCCCGGCGAAATGATCTATTTCATTTAGAATAGATATCGGAAGTTGCTCTTTGCCTTCCACCTCTATGGCCTCAAACCAATCAGTATCGTATTTCAAGTGAAATTCGGCGCCATCAATTTTCTGATTTTTCGTGTTTGCCGTCACTGTCAATTCCATTTCACCAAACTCGTTATTTTCCATCCGATAAGATAAAGACACATCTTCATTAGTATATATCCTGAGTTCCTTAGCAATGCGGGGGTTATTTGCGATCAGTTCTTCAAATGAGCTTAAAGTAACCTCATATCCAACATTATTATAATTCGATGCCAGCAGGGAAAAATCAAGAATATTGACTTGATTGTTTTCATTAAAATCGGCATCTGGATCGAAATTACCATTGCCCTTACTTAGGTTGAAAGAGGCAGCAAGCTGACTAAAATCCAAGACGCTCACCATGTTGTCATTGTTGGCATCGCCTTCTGGCAACTCTTCAAAATCAACCGTATTGTTACCAGCTATAAAAACTTTTGCATGAGCTGTTTTAAGGGTATGTGCATTTTTTGCAGTCAAGACATAATCTCCTTCCTCAACACCTTGCAATCCTCCCAAATCGTAATCTCCCGATTCGTCGGTCATGGGAGTATAGGAGTACATAGGTGCAGATTCTTGCGCCCGGTACAGGTCGATGGTTACTGGCATAGCATAAGCCTGATTTGGTGCTGCAGGCCTGCCCTGAAAGGCAACATTGCCCGTAAGGAATATGGTAGGCGGCACGTCAGCCACGACTTCAAAATTGTCTACCACCACGATGGACGTTCTCCCCAGATCATCCTTGACCCTAGCATACAAAAAATGATCCCCAAATGGCACATTGGATAGATCGACGATAAAGCTTTGCACAATGCTATCGCTCTGTACATTGAGTGGGAAATGCCTAATTCCCAAACTTTCGTCATTGTCAATGAAGTATTCTATGGACTTAAAAGCAGAAAGGCCATCGGCAAGCGAATTATAAAACTTCGCATAAACAGGCAACCCTTTAGTTCCATCTTCATACACTCCTCTCACTTGTAGGGTATGATACCCAGGATCGAGCGAAGAAAGATCGACCACAAAGGATTCATCCACAAGTGTGTCAGGTGGTGACAGATTTTGAGTTGTGGAATTTTCAAATCCATCATCATCCAGAAAATACTCCAACCTTGCGATGTTTCTCAATTCACCATCTGCTAGCGACTTCTTATAGAATGTAGAAGTGCTAAAAAGGCCCCAAATTCCATTGGATTCTTTTGCCCTGATATGGAGCTTGTGAAATCCCGTGGACAAAGCAGAAACGTCGAGCGTTCCCGTATATGTGACATCCGCACCGGAAGTGAAGCCAGTGATCGATGTAGTCGCATTGGGGCCGGCATCGTCAAAGAAATACTCCAGCTCCACCAAGTTTTGGCCGTGCAAGGGTAGCACGAACCATAGCAGAATTATGCTTACTAGATAGCTTTTCATAATAAATGAAAATAGGATTACTCCTGGCTGCGGGCCTTAATGGTGACAGGTAGGCCGTTGACTGTATCGCCTATGCCCGGCTGCTCGATGGCATAGATCATGGGCAAGGCAGGTCGGCCTCCTTTGATATATGGAAATGGACCACCAAAAACACCACAGTCGCCTCCATCTTGCGCGGCACCTATGGCTGGGGAACCCACAGCCAACTCCAGCTTATCTTCATTAGTGCCATCTGCGCGAAAAATTGTATTCCAAGTCACATTATCGACATTTCCATTTAGCGTGGTGACGGCGTCTTCCCAAATATTATATTGCACTGAATTCCGAGTAAGAAGTAAGGCTGGATCCCCTCTAAGGCCTTTAACAATATTATTGGTCACAATCCAACCCGTAAACTCATTTATAAACAATCCCCCAAAGATGACGTTGTTCTGAAACAAGCCAGATTGATCAAATGAAGGTTGAAAAAAACCACCATCATAAAAGATATTATTGGAGAATACAATATTCTCTCCTGAAGAATTTAAGATTATATATTTATACACAAAAATTCCACATTGTGTTACCATTAAATTATCTATCTTGCCACCAAAATATAAGTAAGTAATGCTACATCTGTTGATGGTAATATCGCTTGTATGTACCTGAATATCAGAAGCTATCATACCAGTAACGGATGACCCTTCCGATCCCACTCGAAAATTAATTGTAAATTTTGATTTGGCAACTGTTGGGACAATGCCCGGTTGGTTGATCAGGGGCTTATGGCCCGCTCCGATCAAATGAAGCTCTCGTGTAAGTTTTACAGTACCATAGTCGAAGACGCTGCCAAGCACATGTATGGTATCTCCGGAAGCAGCCCCGTCATGCGCGGCCTGCAAGGTGGTGAAATCCGCTGGGAAGTTAGAAGAGTTGCTCACGATCCATATAGTCGCTGAAGCGGAGGAAAATGAGAATAGCAATGCTAGTAATAAAATAGCCGGTTTGAAATGGGTAGCAGTTTTCATAATGATGAGAGTGTTTTCATGGTTAAATAGTTTTGCTTTACTTCCTATATTGAAAATAATTTATTGCTTGGTTAAATTAGTTATTTGCGATTACAATTTCAATATTATTGTCTTATATAGTGAATAAATTGAATTATTTACATAACCACAGTTTAGGGATTTGAGATGTCTACCGACAGGTTACCGCCCTAAAGAACCCATTATCTTACACTCATTGGATTTTCGGAAGCTTCCAATCCATTGAAAACCCATACTTTCTAATATTGCCAATCGATAAATCAATTAGCACAATAGGTAGAAGAATCTTTATGCATTCAATTATAATTTCATTAAAAACCTCTTTCTCATTATTGCTATTGACAGTAGCAATTTCTTTTCAACCCTGCTTTGCTCAGGAAGTCGATCTAGAGAGAGGGTTAGTTTCTTATTATCCATTTGACGAAAATGCCAATGATGCTGTTGGCTCTAACAATGGAGAAGTTCACGGGTCGATCCATGAAAATGGCAGGTGCGGCGATATGGCTTATAGCTTTAATGGGTTTGAAGATTATATCGACTTTGGAAACGACCGCTCGCTCAATGGCAATTGGGGAGGACTGACGCTATCGGTCTGGATACGGCCAGATGAAATATCAGAATTACAACTGGCAACAATCATGGCCAAGTGGGCCTTTAACACCGAAAAGGATCATTTTGGCCTTTGGCTCAACAGCAGCTACAAAGTGATTATGGCCGTCAGTTCACCCGGCGTCATGGAAAATGGAGTGTTTAGCAAGTCAGAACTCACCTATGACGAATGGCATCACGTGGTAGCAACGTGGAGAAGGAATGGGGAAATCAGGATTTATATAGATGGAAAATTGGATAAACTTGGCCGGCAGACGGGCAAAAACATCAATGTGAGATCGCCACTTCCCCTCAAGATTGGCAGGCAGATCAATGGTCGAAGTCGTCCTTTTAAGGGCTGGCTGGATGAAATCCGTATCTACAAACGGGCTATTTATGATAGCGAGGTCGCTGTGCTGTATCAGCAGGGCAAGGTGGCTTGCGAAAAAGTATTTGTGAGGGGCAGAGTGCTCAATAAAAACACGAACGAGCCGGTACCCGCCAATGTGGTATTTGAAAATATGCAAGATGGAAGCATTTATAATAAAATAAAAACCGAAGGTGATGATGCCACCTACGAACTCATCCTTCCACTTGATGGAAAATTTGGAGTTTTTGCAGATACAGAAAACTACATGGCCGAAACCCAAACTATCAGTACAAAAGACCTTTCCAAAGATGCCGTCATCGAACGGGATTTATATGTTGTTCCCCTGGAGGTTGGTGAGTCAATGCGGCTCAACAACATATTTTTTGATTTTGCTAAAGCTTCCTTGCGCGAAGAGTCATTCCATGAGCTGGACAGGGTTTTACCTTATTTTGAGAAATTTCCAAACCTAAAAATTGAAATCTCCGGCCACACAGATGCTGTTGGCTCCGATGCCGCCAATCAAAATTTGTCAGATGAGAGAGCGGCTTCCGTACGGGAATACCTAACAAAGCAAGGTGTGCGCATTGATAAAATTGAATCAGTAGGATACGGCGAGTCTGTTCCGATTGATACCAATGACACTGATGAAGGAAGACAGCAAAACCGAAGAGTGGAAATCAAAGTTCTCGAAAAGTAAAAGTGTGGATTTTTTTTTACAACAATTTTTTATATTGCTTGTTAAAAAACAAACCCCACAACCATGAAAAAACATATCTTTATCGCCCTGTTGTTATGTTCCATTTCTGCATTTGCACAAAATTCCAAAAAAGAAGCTAAGGAACAAAAAAGAGAGACAGAGTACCAGCAAATTGCAGAACTGATCGATTCGAAACAGTTTGAATTTATTGCTCAAAAAGCCAACGCGCAAAAAGGTGCTATGATTGACCTTACCTCCCGTCCTAACTTTATGCGGGTCACAAATAACACCTCCGAAGCAGACATGCCCTACTTTGGCAGAGCCTACAGCGCCGGCTACTCCAGCAGCGATGGTGGCATCCAGTTCAATGGACCAATAGATGGCTATGAGGTTCAAAAAAATGACAAAAAAAGAAAAGTCATTGTCAGGTATCGAGTAAAAGGAACTGATGACACCTTTGATTGTACACTTACAATTTCTGGACAAGAGAACGCCTCATTTTCTGTCACAAGTAATAAAAAACAGGGCATCAGCTATTTGGGTTCTATTAGAAAAATCACTGAAGAGGAGAAATAGAGAAAATTTATAGACTTCGAAATTATTAACACCTACTCCACATCATCGCTTTCATGGAAAAATGATGTTTTTTATCTCCTGATCCAACAGATAGAGGCCTACGCCTTATTGAAAATTATTCGCTTATTCTCCTCCGCCAAACTCTGTTCCAAGGTCAATGTAGCCGGGGTAGGAAATGGGAAAACCGTTGAGGTTGATGGATGGTCTGATTTTGAGACCCACCCGTGTAGGTTTTCCTCCTGCATCTGCAAGGTTAAATCCAAAATTCAATAAGGAATTTTTGGACTCATTGGTCAGTACGTCCAGCAAATTAACAGAGAGCTTCAATGGAATCATCTGCATACCATTTGCTGGAACATGGTGCTCCTGTTCGTTGGTCCCGGTTGTAATTTGAACGTCGTCGATCATCAGTATCCAATCAAACTTTGCCAAAATAGCCTCGGTAGGATTTGGGTTCCTTGCCTCAATATTTACATTAAAGGATAATGGCACATTTCCGCCTAAGTATGCACTTGTAAGACTAGCCGCCTGCCTCAAATTAAGGTCTGACACACCTTTGATTTTTTGGACATCAATTCCTGCAAGGCTGGTATTGGACAAGGATTGCATTCTAAAATCACAGCGTAATCCATTGGTATATGACATCAGCGTTTTGCACGATGACCCGGCCATTGCCAAAAAAAACATCGTTATTATAATACCTTTGTATCTCATATTTACTTTTTATCAAATGTAGTTTATCGAGAAGTTTCATGTTATAACAAACTTCAAGGTATTCCTACATGTTTAGTTTTCAATCCAAAACGTATTTATGTGATTTTAATTGAATAGAAAAGAAGGTTCATCTCAACATTCTCTTAGTCAGTCACTCGATACTGAAGATATAGTCAATACAACCTTAAATCTGAGGTACAAAAAAAGCAGCATTGAATGCTGCTTGTGAATTATTTGACAAATAAATTCTACTTATTGTAAACGTATGTCAGGAATTCTTTCTTTGTATTTTCCTCGGCAAATTTACCACTATAAAAAGAGGTAACTGTGCTACTGGAAGTATCCTGAATACCCCGTGACGAAACGCAAAGGTGCTCGGCATCAATCACGACGGCAATATCTTCTGTCTGTAAAATCGATTTTAATTCATTGCCTATTTGTACCGTCAGACGCTCCTGCACCTGTGGACGTTTGGCAAAATACTGCACAATTCGGTTGATCTTCGACAAACCAATCACCTTGCCACTACTAATATAGGCAACATGTGCTTTGCCGATGATCGGCACAAAATGATGCTCGCAATTGGAAAAGACCGTAATATCCTTTTCCACAAGCATCTGATTGTATTTATACTTATTCTCAAAAAGCTTTACCTGCGGTTTGTTTTTAGGGTTTAGCCCAGAAAAGATTTCCTTTACATACATTTTAGCTACCCGCTCAGGAGTGCCACTCAGGCTATCGTCCGTAAGATCCAGCCCCATGATCTGCATAATTTCCTTAAAATGCTTTTGTATCAACTCGATTTTGATATCGTCATCGAGTTCAAATGCATCTTCACGAAGTGGCGTTTCATGAGATGTCCCAATATGTTCATCACCCATTTCATCGACAGACAAGCCATTAACCGGCCGGGTATTCCACAGCGTTTCTTTCTGTTTCATTAAGAATTACTTTTAAGTCAAGTTCTTTGCTAATTTTTTCTCTCAGAATATTCCAGATAACAATCGATATATTTTCTGCTGTTGGATTGAGGTTTTTAAATTCCTTTGTATCCAAATTTAAATTTTTATGATCGAAGCGATCCAATATATTTTTTTTAACAACATTGCTCAATACTTTCATATCCAATACATATCCCGTTTCGGAATCTGGGCTACCTGTTACTTTCACAGTCAATTCATAATTGTGCCCATGAAAGTTTGGGTTGTTGCATATACCAAATACTGATAGATTCTTTTCATCCGTCCATTTTGGGTTATGCAAACGATGAGCTGCATTGAAATGTTCTTTTCTACATACAGTTACTTTCATACGGATTAATAAACAGCAATTAAAATTAATTGTTCGACGATAGATAAAATTTTCATTTATCTCGGAATTTTCAAGCCCTCTCGAACATCAGTGCAAAGGTATGTAATTTTGAGTTCTTGCTATAGTTGCTTTACTTAAATACGAATGACAAATGCACCATCTTTTTGTATTGAATGAATTTTCATGGATTTTTGACCCTTTTCCTGCATGATTTTATCTATATCGGCTTGAGAAATAGAAGCATCCAAGATCAGCTTTTCAAATTGCAAACCCGGCAAAAGCTCAGGTAATTTCTTTTGAATTTTCTTGCCAGCAACCAAATAATCTATTTGGAGACTTTCAATATTTTCTGGCAATCCGTCAAGGCTTTGTAGCAATAAAATGGTTTTCCCGTCCATCTGTATCCAGGTATTTTCTCCAATATCCCGGGCAATTCCTAAACCTTCTAAATCTTGGACTCTTTCAATAAGATGGTACTTTCTAGCAGGGGTGACATTATATTTTATCTCTGTAAGACGTGAAGAATCCATGGTCAGCATATTGGTATAACAGTTATTTCCAATAAAAACATCCACACCGGTGCCATCTTTCATCGCATAGAAAACAACTTCCTTTTGCATGGAATAATTATAATAATCATACCCCTTTAATAAAGACAGGACTACTAAAACAACGGAAAAAACATTAAAGAAAATGAGTTTTCTTGTGGTGAGAAAGTGTGCGAAAAAAAATATGCAGCAGATTATCATTACAACAAAAATCACCTTTAGGTGAATATCCGTGAGAGAATGAAATGGGATTTTGCTTATCCACAACATCAAATCATTGTACCAACCAATCCAGATGCTCAAAACTTTGCCAATGACGATTGGAACAATTCCCAAATTAGCAGTGATCAAGAGCAGCAATCCTCCAGAAATCACGGCTGTGGCAGTAGGTATGGCGATCAAATTGGTAAATGGAAACAGCAACGGAAATTGGTGAAAATAATAAATAGAAATAGGGAAAGTCGCCAATTGAGTCGCAACAGAAAGTACGGTGATTTTCCAAAAGAAATCCAGAATTTTATTATCCACATACAGCAGATTATATAGTTTGGGGTATAAATATACTATCCCAAAAACCGCAGCATAGGAAAGCTGAAACGAAACGGAAAAAATCAAATTTGGCGAAAATAAAAGTAGTATGAATGCCGATACCAATATGGAATTGTAAATATTACTTTTCCTTCCAGAGTACTGCCCAATGATAATACATGATAGCATGGTGGCAGCGCGCTGGGCAGATGGTGAAAGCCCTGTAACAACCGCAAATGACCATATCGCACAAAGATTAGCTCCGTAATAAAGCCATCGTAGTTTTCCGTTTTTCAACCCTTTAAGCAGCATCGAAACCAACAGATATATAATGCCTTCATGCAATCCGGAAACAGCCAGAATGTGTGCCGTACCGGTAGAAGCGTAGACCGATTCCATCTCGCGAGTGATATCATCCTTCCTGCCGATCAGCATAGCTTTGGCAAAATTAAGCTCTCGATCATCTGGGATGAATTTTTCGAGAACCTTTTCAAAGTAATCTGCCAATTGTAGCTTCATAAAAGCCAGTGAAAATCCATGGCTTTCGGGAAGCTTTACATAACCTCCTTCATTTAAAAAATCCTGTAGATAAATCCCCTTTCGCTGCAAAAAAAGCGCATAGTCAAAAGCATAGGGGTTTTTCTGGTTTTCCAAATATTTTGGATGACCCTTTATCAATAATTTATTACCATAGGTTAATGTCTCTCCCATCTTTTTATGGACATAGAGCAGTGCTTCAGCTTTGGTATGAATCCACTTTCCCTCAAGCCTCATACGATCTATAACCACCCTGTACTTATTGGTTTTGCTCGTAGGCGAAGGCTTAGATTTTACCGTAAGGGTATACCAGGTTACTTTTTCAATCTCGTCATGGGAAATAGATGGTTTATGTGTGTATTCTGCGATTTGGGCAGACAGCATGCCCAGCAACAAAAATGAAAACAATGCTGCCATGGAATTATGCATTATTTTTTTCCTCCTATGAGCCATCTGAGATTGCACGGCATAAGCCGCAAAAACCATTGCAGCCAAAATCCAGATATAAGGTGTAGCTATCTTTGTCTTTAGCACTTCGTGCGTTCCAATCCCCAGAATGAACACTAGCGTAATCCTTACAAATGGATAGTTATTCCACCTCATGGCTCATGAAATTTTATTTTTTTTATCGAAACCCGAGTCGAACAAGTACAAAATCATCTCAATTTGATATTGTACTCTTTATGCATATATGAAACAGCCGCAAAATGAAAATATAACATCTTTGATAATAAATGTTGTGATTCCAAACCAGCCTTAAAATTTAAAAAATATTTTGCAGATAAAATTGAATTATATTCTAACTTTTGGACTTAAATTTTTAGGCCCGTAATTTTTCCGTTTAATACATGGACCAGGAAATCCTTTCCTCACTTATAAATTCCTCGCATGATTCCATCTTAACCACTGATTACACAGGGAAGATATTGTTCTGCAATACATCCTGTGAATCCCTATTTCAAACCACCACACAAGAACTACTAAAAACAAATTTTTTCACTCTTGTCACCCCTGAGGATGTAAAAGAGATCAAAAGAATCATTCGTTTATTGCCCAGAGACGGCAAAAGCGGGCTTACTTACCTGGCTAAGTTTCTTCATATCAATGATGAACGACCGCTTAAGGTGGAATTGAAAAAACTTTATGTCCAGAAGAGACAGCACATTCTGTTCAATATTTCACCTCACACGCTAGAGGAAGAAGAAGCTCACAAATTGTATATGCTGTTGGCCGAAAACGCTTATGACATCAACATAATGTTTGAGGGAAATGAACTGATCTATGTTAGTCCCTCTGTTCAGGATTTTTTAGGATACCATGTCGATGAAATCGATTCTATAGAAAACTGGAATAAGCTGATTCATCCTGAAGATTTACAACCTTACCTTGCCCAAGTAAAATCCGATCAAGAAAAAAAGGTGCCATTTAGCTTTTATACCTATCGCCAGAAACACAAAAGCGGCGTATTTCTTTGGTTTGAAACAAAGACCCGAAGGGAGTTTACTGAAGAAGGTACCATAATTGAAATGGCTACTTCTGTAGACATCACCCAGCGCAAAAAGATAGAACTAGAGTTGGAAATGCAAAGGGATTTTATCGAAGAGCTTTTTGATACTGACCCAAATCTGATTTTTGTCCGTGATGGGAATGGCCGCATGATCTACTGCAACAATGCAGTTGCGAACCTCGTCGGGATGCCGAGAGATGAATTTTTGGCAATTGATCCCAATATGTTTCCTGCTTCTGAAGGTCAAGTACAGAAATATTTGATGATGGAAGACAGAGTAATAAACGAAAGGGAGGAAATCCTTATCGAAGAGCAGATTCCAGATAGCAAAGGGGTGTTGCACTACTTTCAAACCATCAAAAAACCATTAAAATCTTCCAATGGTGATGTGAATATGCTCAGCATTTCCACCAATATCAACAAAATAAAATATTACGAAAAGGAAACATCCAACGCCATGAAGGCGAGAAACGAATTTTTCTCGGCTATGAGCCATGAAATTCGGACACCAATGAATGCGATCATTGGCATGAGTGAGCTTCTGTTACGCAGAAAGCCACGAAATGACCAATCAAAATTATTGCAGACATTGCATTTTTCTTCCAAAAACTTGCTATCCTTGATTAATGATATCTTGGATTTTTCTAAAATTGAATCTGGAAAAATAGAACTGGAAGAGGTGAACTTCAACCTCAAGGAGCTTCTGGATAACGTCATTACAAGCATGAAGCCAAAGGCATTGGATAAAAAGCTCCGAATTTCTCATGAAACAGAAGATAGTGTGCCGGAAATCGTAAATGGAGATTATATTAAACTAAACCAGATCTTAAATAACCTTCTTGCTAATGCCATAAAATTCACTCAGCGCGGATCAATCAAAATCCGTGTTTCAGTTTTGGAAAAAACAGATTCAGGAGTCAGCTTACTCTTTGAAGTAAATGATACAGGAATCGGGATCCCAGAAGAAAAAATAGAAAACATCTTTAACCCTTTCCATCAAGCTACTAAAAGTACTACGCGTGTGTACGGGGGTACCGGGCTTGGCTTGTCTATTGTCAAAAACCTTATTCAAATCCAGCAGGGATCCATCAATGTTAAAAGTAAGGTAAACCATGGTTCCACTTTTGAAGTAATTCTTCCATTTAAAAATGCAGATAAGAGTTTGCCAATCAATGCAATTCCGGAATCAAAGGTTAGTGAAATAAAATGGAAAATGAAATTGCACATTTTATATGTGGAAGACGTCACAACCAACCAATTCCTGATCAACGAAATCTTGACAGACTGGGGCATTACTGTGGACATGGCTTCAGATGGCTACGAAGCTTTGAAGATAATTGAAAAGAAATCCTATGATCTCGTGCTCATGGACATCCAGATGCCTGGCATTGATGGGTTAGAAACCACTAAACGGATTAGAAAGAAAGCAGACCCATATTTCAAAAATGTGCCTATACTTGCGCTTACCGCTAGTACAACAGAGGCAACAAGAGACGAAATATTTCTCTCTGGCATGCAGGATTTTGTTTTGAAACCTATCAATGTCGATGATCTCAGATCCAAAATTTTAGAACATTCCAGCGAGATCGATGAATACAAAGATTTAAAACCGATTGAAAAGGAAGAAATTTCTGTTAATACAAAAGACACGAAAATAGTTTTTGAAGCTACAGATCAATTGTTCCTCAATAATTTGGTGAGATATCAAGACTTCCTAAAAATGACAATTGAAGAATTCAAGACCAACTTGGATCTTTTGTTGATCTCCATCCAACAGGAAGACATTACTAAATACCGCCATATCAGGCATCGAATGAAAAGTATAATAGCAACTTTTGGAATGCAGGAATTGCTTAAATTGATGGATGAAATAAAACTAAAACTGAAGGAAAACAACCTAACAGAGAAGGAGAAAAAGGAATTCACCAATACGCTAGACCATCATGTAAATTTCCTCATCGACAGCCTCACGAATAAATTAGCCTCTTTAAAATGGCTTTAGCCACCTATTTCACCATTTTGTAGTGTTTGATATTGCATTCGTAAAATGGCGCACCCAACTTTTCAAAACCTAACTTCTCATAAAAGCCAACAGCAGATTCCTGGGAATGTAGGTAAATATCCTTGGTGGATGGATTTGATGGATTTTTGATGCTTTCTATCACTGCAGCGACCAGTTCATTGCCAACACCTTTGCCACGATATTCAGCCAATACCGCAAACCTTTCGAGTTTAACTCCCCTCTCAGTAATCCTCCATCGTGCAGCACCGCACGGGAAACCATTATAAAGAGCTAAAAAATGGGTGGCCTCCTTTTCGAATTTATCAAATTCATCTTGAGCAGGAATTTGCTGACCAACCACAAAAACTTCGTTTCTAATTCGCCACGCATGCTGTAGGTTTTCCTCGGTTCGGATTTTCAGAACCACAATTCCTTTATTTCCAACGTTTGCCGGAGGACTTGTCATAGGCCTTTATAATGTCTTTCACAATCTGATGTCTGACGACATCTTTATGATCCAACTCAACAAAGCCAATCCCCTTTACATTCTTCAAAACCTCCATAGAGTCATCTAACCCTGACTTTTGATTTGCTCGTAGATCAACTTGTGTTCTATCACCATTGATGATTAGTTTTGAGTTTTGCCCAAGCCTTGTCAAAAACATTTTCAACTGCATGGGGGTCGTATTTTGAGCTTCATCCAGCAATATAAATGCATTACTGAGTGTACGCCCACGCATATACGCAAGCGGAGCGATCTCAATAATCCTATTTTCCCGGTAGTATTTGAGCTTCTCACTTGGGATCATATCATCCAGTGCATCATACACAGGTCGAAGGTATGGGTCAATTTTTTCTTGGAGGTCACCTGGAAGAAACCCTAGGTTTTCCCCGGCTTCTACCGCCGGTCTTGTAATAATGATTCTTTTGATCTCTTTGTTTTTCAATGCCTTTACGGCGGATGCCACGGCAATATAGGTTTTACCCGTACCAGCCGGGCCTATTGCAAAAACAATATCGTTTCCCTTAACTGCCTCAATGAACTTTTTCTGATTTGGGGTTTTTGGTTTAATAGCAGCACCACGAGTACCATAAATCAGTACATCTTCCATGTGCATTTCCACCGCCACATTGCCCTGCTCAATGTAGGTTTTCACATTACCACTGGTGATTTTTCCAAACTTGTTGTAATGGTTGATGAGCGAATTGAAAAGTTCATTTACTCGAAGTAATTCAGTACCAGAACCCTGGATTCGAATTTCATTACCGCGAGAAACAATTTTTGTCTTGGGAAATGACGAGGAAACTTCCTTAATATTTCTGTTATCTACACCAAGAAAATCTACCAGTGAGATATTTTCTAAAGTTATTACCTTTTCTACCAAACGTATTATTAATTAGTTGTTTACCTTAACAATAATGGTTAAAAAATATTTAATTTTGCCCCAACAATATTACGCAATAATTCTCTTGTCTCTATGGCTATTATAACTTTTATGTCTGATTTCGGAATGAGTGATCATTATGTGTCAGCTATAAAGGCAAAAGTAATTTCTATCAATCCAGGATTGAGAATTTTTGATATAAGCCACCAAATTGATCCGTTCAATATTGCCCATGGAGCTTTTGTGTTGAAATCTGTATTCAGGGATTTTCCTAAAGGAACTATCCACCTCATTTCCATAAATTCCCATGGCGAAAAAAGCAATCGCTATCTCGCAGCTAAAATTGAGGGCCATTTTTTTGTTGGCCCGGACAATGGCATTTTCAGCTTGATTAGCGAAGAGGAACCATCTATGATCGCGGAGCTTTTTAACAATGACAACCAGCATACGAGCTTTCCTTCCAAGCATATTCTCGCCAAAGCTGCGGCAATGCTGGCGAGTGGCTCAGGCCTGAACGACATTGGTACCTATACCAAAGAATATTTGCAAAAAATTGATCGGAAATTCCGAGCCACCAAAAAGCAAATATCAGGTAATGTAATACAGGTAGATCATTATGGCAACCTCATTACCAACATAGAAGAAGAAGTATTCAACATCCTCCGAAAGGATCGTAAGTTCATGATTCATTTTGGTCGCGAAAAAGCCGATAAAATCCATGACTGTTATAATGAAAATGACGACGGGGATTGCTTTGTACTGTTTAATGATCTTGGCTTACTGGAAATCGGCATTAACAAGGGCAGTGCCTCTAAATTGCTTGGAATGAAATACGACAGCCCCATCAGCATCATATTTGATGAATCAGAAAATTGAACCTAAAAAGCCCCGAAAATCCATGAAATACATTGCACTCTTAATCTTGATCATTGTTACCTATTGCCCATCAGTTGCACAGCAAAAAGGCACAACGAAACCCAATGTAATCGTAATCCTGACGGACGATCAGGGTTACTATGATGTGGCCGCATGCGGAGCAACCGATCTCGTCACTCCCAACATGGATAAGCTATTTCACGAAGGTATAAAGTTTAATAATTTCTATGCCAATAGCTCCGTGTGCTCTCCAACCCGGGCTTCGCTCATCACGGGATTGTACCCCGATCATGCCGGAGTTCCTGGCGTGATCCGTACGCATAAAGAAGACAGTTGGGGGTATTTGAACCCAAAGGCAATAACAATAGCGGATAAGTTTAGAAATGGAGGGTATAAAACAGCCATCATTGGCAAATGGCATCTGGGGCTGGAAAAGCCAAATATCCCCACCATGAGGGGCTTTGATTTTTTCAAGGGATATCTTGGCGATATGATGGATGATTACTACACTCATAGAAGGCACAACATCAATTATATGCGCGAGAATGAAAAGGAAATTGACCCCAAAGGTCACGCCACAGACTTATTTTCCCAGTGGGCTGTAGATTATATCAAAGGCCAAAAAAGCCATGAAAATCCATTCTTTTTATACCTGGCTTACAATGCCCCACACACCCCTATCCAGCCGCCGGAAGATTGGCTAGAAAAAGTAAAGAAAAGGAATCCAAACCTGAGTGAAAAAAGAGCTGAACTCGTGGCATTTATCGAACACTTAGACCATGGCATAGGAACGGTAATCGATGCGCTAAAAACGTCTGGGATGTATGATAATACCATTATCGTCTTTACCAGCGATAACGGAGGGCTACTGAGGGCGGGGGCTAATAACGGCCCGCTGCGCGATGGAAAACAAAGTATGTACGAAGGTGGGCTTAGAGTGCCAACTACTTTCGTTTGGAAAAACCACATCGCTCCTGGCACTACTACAGAATACAAAGCCGCCACCATGGATTTGTACCCTACTTTGTTAGATGCTGTCGGCATTGATATGACCCATGCGATAGATGGCATGAGCATCCTTCCGGTTCTTTTGGGAAAAGAAATCAACAACAAAGATAGAATGTTGTACTTCACCAGAAGGGAAGGAAACTTAACATATCGTGGACTCACGATTCAGGCTGTAGAAAAGAACGGATGGAAGCTTCTACAAAACAGTCCTTTCGAACCTCAAGAACTATACAATTTGGATGATGATCCTTCTGAAACTACCAACCTGATCGAAAGCGAGCCGGAACAATACAAAATGCTCAACAAATTGATGATGCGACAACTACAAGTTGGAGGTGCGGTGCCTTGGCAAGGACCGGAAACAAAACCTTAATTTCAAAATTACTGCATCCGCTGCCTTAATACTTCGTAAAGCACCACACCTGTAGATACAGATACATTCAGCGATTCAATTTTTCCCGGCATGGGGATTTTTACCAAATCATCACAAAGTTTCAAATACTCAGGAGATATGCCGTCTTCTTCAGATCCCATGATAATGGCAATAGGACCTTTGAAATCTGCTTCGTAGATCAATTGCTTAGCTTTTTCTGTACATCCTACCACGCGGATTCCGGTGCTTTTTAAATCCTCTATGGTTTTTTTGAGGTTATCTTCCCTGCAAACGGGCAAAATATTGAGAGCTCCCGCAGATGTTTTCATGGCATCTCCACCGATCATGGCATTGCCACGGCTTTGAATGACCATGGCATCTGCCCCCGCACATTCCATGGTTCTGGCGATGGCACCAAAATTCCGCACATCTGTAATTCTATCTAAAATCACCAAAAAGGGGTCCTTTCCCATGGAATAAGCTGTTTCGATCACATTGTCCAACGACTTAAATGAGATTGGAGAAATGTAACATATCGCCCCCTGATGGTTTTTCCGAGTCAGTCTATTGAGTTTTTCCAACGGCACATAAGAAAATGGAATCTTGAGGCCTTTCATTTTAGAAACAAGCTCCTTGATCAGGTCATTCTGAATACCATTCTGCACCAATACCTTTTCGATGTCCTTCCCCGAATCTATCGCCTCAATTACAGTTCTTGTGCCAAATATAAAATTGTTCCCTTGGGTCTCTCTCGTTCTATTTATCATAATTTATTTTTTTCCCTTCCTCCACATCTCCACGGCTTTAAACCAGTTTTTATCATAGTCCTTTTTGCGCAAAAGGGTATAGTGATCATCTGCAAATACATTTTTCACCTTATAAAATGAAAAACGCAACACCGGCAAGTTCAAGTCTCGATTGTACACCCAGTCAATAATTTCCTCTGATTTATACACATCATTTGGTGGGCCATAAACGATATAAATAAGCCCCATATCGCTTTTCCATCCTTCCTTGTAATTGGTGAAAAGATAGTTGGCTCCTTCTACTCTTTCATAAAATTCACGAACGGTAGATGTTGCTAGATTAGGAATTTTCACCAAATTCAGCCAATAATTTTCAAAAGCTGCCTTAGGATCCGGAGAATTTCTGATCGCATCTGTCTCTGACCTTGTAGAAATATATATCAATGGATCTAGCACCTTTTCAAAGGTTTTTACCAGTGGAAAATATTTATCCTGTACACGAATCCCAATACCATTAGCAGAACTACTGTCTTTTTGAAAAAAATACAGCCCCTCCTTGCTCAATGAAACCGGAACGTCGGTTCGCAAAGTAAATACAGAATCAATTTTCAATCCTTTGGCCGTCTGCTGGTCTTCGATGACCATGGGAGGCACAGCTTCCTCAAAATCCTGCGCGTAGTAAAAAACAAATATAGGAGCACTATACGGCGTATTGCTTCTAACCTGAACTGACTGTCCTGAATTCACAAAACTGCTTAGATGCGGCGTATCTCCATCTTTATTGTACAAAACCAATCCATCGGTCGAAAAATTATAATCTTTGATAAACGGAATATCATACACATAATCTATACCGGATTTCTTGTTTATTATCCGAAAAACAGCAACATCAGCCTTATTATCTTTAGGTAATTTGAGAAGCACAAATATTTTATTGGCCTTAATAGAAATGATATGATCCTTAATATTTAGCGTATCAGATGCGCGCACATCCAGCTTGTGGTAGCTTTCGTGCAACTCATACATATAACTATAATCATCGTAAATCCTCCCTTGATTAAAAGTAATCTCTAGATACAAATTGGCAGTATCCTCGTCAAAATACACATTGTGGTTGATATGAACTTCATTGGTAAGATTGTACCAATAGCTGATATTCTCGTCGATAAAAACCTGCTGTCCATAAGATTTTCCTATGAAAACAAGCAAGGTGATGACAAATATTTTTAATGACCTGATATGAATATTCATGGGTTTTGAATGGCTTTTTTGCAATATTAAGCTATTGGCATCAGCAATTAAATTAATTTATTTTACTTTACAATGTTTTAAAAAAAGGAATCCATGTCAGTTTACACCACAGAGATCGCGTCGGATGTCATCGCATCAGACAATCCAATTCATCAACGCTTGCTAAAGGCCTATTATTTGAGCCAGGAGCATATTTCCGGCGACGTCCTGGAAGTTGGTTGTGGCGAAGGTCGCGGGGTAGACCTCATCGCTCCGCAGGCAAAATCTTTTACAGGCATTGATAAAATCGATCATGTGATTGATGATCTAAAGGCAAAATTCCCGGAAGGGGATTTCAGGCAAATGGTCATCCCTCCCTTTTCTGGTTTGCAAAGCAATAGTTATGATGTGGTTATCAGCTTTCAAGTGATTGAGCATATCCAACAAGATTTGGATTATCTGAAAGAAATCCATCGCGTGCTAAAACCGGGAGGCAAGGCCCTCATCACCACGCCTAATATCAAAATGTCACTCTCGCGAAACCCGTGGCACATCCGTGAATATACTGCCGCTGAACTGACCGATCTGGCGAAAAAAGTTTTTCCAAAAGTAGAAATGCTCGGGGTATCCGGAAATGAAAAAGTGATGCAGTATTATGAAGAGAACAAACAGTCTGTCCGGAAAATGATGAAATGGGACGTACTCAATTTGCAGTATCGACTACCAGCCTTTATGCTCAAAATCCCATATGAAATACTCAACCGCAAAAACCGCAACAAGTTGAAATCTGGTAATGACGGGCTGGTAAGTGAAATTCATCATTCGGATTATTTGCTATCCCAAGATGGAGATACAAGTCTGGATTTGTTTTGCGTCATGGAAAAATAACCCTTTTTAGCTTGATTCAGGAGCTCAGGGGTAAGAACAAGCTAACTCTTTCTTTTTGTTTTGACGATCTCATTTTCTTTGCTCTTGGATATTCTATAATTTCGGCCATGATATCAACGATAATTTTTGACATGGACGGGGTTATCATCAACAGCGAACCCGTCCACCAACAAATTGAATCGGACATGTTTGCTGAACTTGGGCTGAACATTTCTGAAGAAGAACATAAAAACTTTGTAGGCACTTCCGGGATGGATATGTGGTTGCAAATTAGCTCACGATACCACTTGACGAAGAGTCCGGCAGAATTACTGATCGATGGCAGAAAAAGATTTTGGAATGCACTAGAAAATGGCAAGGTCAGTTTGGTTGATGGTGCCATGGATTTAATTGGCTTTTTTCACCGAAAACAGTTCATGATTCAGGTAGCCTCTTCGGCCACTCGGCCGACTATCGATAAAGTTTTAGCGCGTTTTGCTCTTGAAGATTATTTCCAATACCGAATCGGTGGAAATGAAGTAAAAAAATCAAAGCCTGAGCCTGAAATATTTCTGAAAGCTGCCAAGCAATCAGATTCCGATACAAAGCAATGTCTGGTTATTGAAGATTCCAGAAATGGCGTACTCGCCGCCAAATCTGCAGGCATGACTTGCATCGGCTTGCAAAATCCTAGTTCTGGAAATCAGGACTTGTCTTTGGCAGATATCGTGGTAAAGGACCTATCGGAAATCCCTGATTTATTACAAAGTTTGAAACTCAATTAACTTTTAAAAAAATGGAAGACATGGAATCAACATTCAACATCTGGAAGAGAAACAGGGAACTATATCTGGAGTTTTTTGAGAACTATTCACTGAAACAACTCAACAAAACCCCTGATGGCTTTAGCAACAACCTGATCTGGAATATCGGGCATGTAGTCGTCGTACAGCAATCGTTGATTTATAAATTTTCCGGTTTGGAGGGGTACACTCCTGCTGAACTGTACAGGCAATACAAACCCGGCACAAAACCCACTGGAGACACCAGTGAAAGCCAAGTTAGCGAATTGAAAGACCTACTAACCTCATTGATAGAAAAAACAGAAAATGACTATAATGATGAAAAATTTAGTGTATTCCATGCACACACACTAAGTACTGGATTCCACTTGGCATCACTTCAAGATGCTTTTAACTTCAATAATTATCACGAAGGGCTGCACCTTGGCTTTATGGTCAATATTAGGAAGTTCGTTTAGGGTATCTTCAAGGTATATGAATGAAAACTAACTCAAAAAGGCCTAAAAATCCATGGATTTTTAGGCTCACTAAAAAAATGAAAATAAGTCAAGCCTTTCCAGGGTATTTGGCTACTTTAAGGTTTTAAAAAATAAAGTCAGTTTCTGAAAATAAAGCGGAATTGGAGAACAAAATAAATCAAGCCGGCGCACCCAAAAAAAATTCTCCCTGGTCGTGGGTGCCTACATTGTACTTTGCAGAAGGATTGCCCTACGTTGTCGTGATGACGGTTTCCGTGATCATGTACAAACGGCTCGGTATTTCTAATACCGACATTGCACTTTATACCAGTTGGCTATATCTGCCATGGGTTATCAAGCCTTTTTGGAGTCCATTCGTTGATCTGGTCAAGACCAAGCGTTGGTGGATCATCTTCATGCAATTATTCATTGGCGCAGGCATGGCAGGCATTGCGCTAACTATTCCTACAGCACCATTTTTTCAATATACGCTGGCTTTTTTCTGGCTGATCGCGTTTAGTTCAGCTACGCATGACATCGCCGCCGATGGTTTTTATATGCTTGGGCTAAACGAACACAAGCAGGCATTTTTTGTTGGAATCAGAAGCACATTCTATCGCCTGGCTATGATTTCCGGACAAGGCATTTTGATTATCCTAGCCGGATCTCTGGAGGCTAAAACCGGTCTTGAACCGATCCAATTCGAAATATCTTCTTCTCCTTCTGTCGAATTAAAAACTCCAACTTTTTCTACAAATGAATTTGATAAAGAATCAGGTGATTTGAGTTTTGTTGTTGATATGGAAAACACAACCATTTCAACCAAGAAACTGGATATAAAGGATGCCAACGAAATCACCGCATGGGTCCAAGAACAAAATGAGATAAATGCATTTATAAAATCGGATGAACCTCAACATGCAGGATCGACCTCTTGGTGGACAAAAACCATCTCAAATCCATTAAAAAACCACGTAAAATCCCTTTGGGGAAAGGAGGAGGCTGGATCAACATCCGACAACCAAAATACTGGGAATATTACGCTGGTCGGCATCAGGCTCTCTGGGCCACCACAACAAGAAGATAATATTGTCTTGAATATCGGCAGAGAATCCGGCGACAAAAATTTCAAATTAATTCATGGAGACAGACTGGTTTTCAATGCGCAAAACTGGAACAAGAACGCATGGGTTTTAGTACAACTTGACCCAAAACTAAACGTCTCCAGCCAAGCAACATTTGAAGGCCTTTCGGGAAATATTAAGTTGGCGTGGTCCATTACTTTTTACGTTCTCACGGGAATATTCATCTTGTTTTTTGTTTACCACAATTTTGCACTTCCAAGGCCTGATATCGATGTGCCTACTGCCAAAAGTGACAATCTGGTTGGCGAGTTCTTAAATACTTTTATCAGCTTTTTCAAAAAAGAAAATATTGGAGCGGCGCTGGCATTTTTCCTACTTTTCCGATTGGGCGAAAGCCAGTTGGTAAAACTCGCTGCGCCATTTCTCCTCGATTCTCAAGAAAACGATGGACTCGGACTTACCACCAGTGATGTGGGCTGGATCTACGGCACGATCGGGGTTATTTTCCTGACGATCGGAGGGATTCTTGGAGGATATTTAGCATCACAAAAAGGATTGAAATATTGGATTTGGTGGATGATCATCGCCATCAACCTGCCCAACATAGTCTATGTATTCCTGTCTTATGTCATGCCTTCCAACATCGTGACGATTGCTTCGTGCGTCGCTGTGGAGCAATTTGGTTATGGGTTTGGTTTCACAGCCTACATGCTTTTTATGATTCACTTTTCGGAAGGGGAACACAAAACGGCTCACTTTGCGATCTGCACCGGACTGATGGCTTTGGGCATGATGATCCCGGGGATGTTTTCCGGTTGGCTACAAGATATCATCGGCTACCAACATTTCTTTATCTGGGTGATGATATGCACCATCCCGGGATTTTTTGTTATTCAACACTTAAAGATCAATCCTTCATTCGGCATCAAAAAAGATACTTGATTTGACCATAAAAAAAGCCGGAACTATCCGGCCTCAGTATGTATTTCAATAATTATCAAACAGATCTTCCGCTAATGAGCCTGAATAAAACGGCAATCACTGCGATGACTAAAAGAATGTGTATTAACCCTCCGGCACTATACACAAAAAAGCCAAAAATCCATCCTATTACTAAAATAACGGCAATAATATAAAGAAGACTACCCATGATTTTGTTGGTTTAAGTTATTACTGATTACAATATAATAAAGGGCCAATACAATTTGATCAGCCCTATAAGAAAATTGTCAAAATCAATACCACTTGTCAAAGGTTCCTTATATCATCATTTTGACCGATTGAGTTTCAATAGTGTAGAAAAACCTCTACATACCAAGCCTTTGTGTGGGTAAAAAAGCCAACAAAATCCATTGGAAAGAGTTGCTTCGCAAGGTTAAAAGAGTCTCAGAACCTATTGAATTAAAAATGGATAAAAAGCATCTGAAATCCATGAATTGCAAAAAGGGTTTGGAGCAAGTCACCTCATGGATTTATGATAGATTGTTAGCTTATTTTTTCTTGGAAGCAGGCACAGGATATCGCTTCATCAATTCATTGACAATTCGAGGGACATTTTTTTCCCTGTTGTTTGGATTATCATCCAACTTACCGGAGACCACTCCCTGCCATACTAGTTTCTTAGTTTCTGAATCAAAGACATCACACACAAGGGTCCCTACTTTGTAATCATATTCCTGGTATGAAGTAGACGAATACCCCATTCCCCAGCCCCAGCCAGCACCATAACCAAAGCCTCCATAATATCCGTAGGGTCCACCACCGCCATAGTGATTAGTATAGGCAGTTGTCCCGGTTTTCTGGTCAACCACAATATACAATGACACCACAACATCACCGTCACGTTCGATCAAATTCAGACCTCGTTTTTCAAATTCATCAGCAAAAGCCTTCTCTATGCGTTCCTTATCAAATCGGTTTAATATTTTGTCACTTTCCTCTTGCCAGCCATAATAGCTCAAGGTTTTATACTGTGTAAAATCTACAGAACCATCCTTGTCGGAAGTAAATTGAATAGTGGAACAAGCGCCCAAAAGAAAAGCAGTTCCGAGGAATAGTATGATATTTTTCATTGCATTAATTGATTATTTATAAATGATTTGGCAAATATAAATCATTGAAATTAAATACTGTTTAAAATTCGATTTCATGTGCTTCGTCCGCACCTCTTGGATATCGGATACTTTCCACCATATCACGGATATCCTGTGCCGGAGCAGGGGTAAATTGCATCACCACCCATGAAACGATGAAATTTAAAAGCATTCCTATAAATCCTATCCCTTCCGGGGAAATGCCGAACCACCAATTTTCCGAGACATTGGAAGCCGGATCAAGAAATTTAAAATTGATGATATATGCACTAGTAAATACAATCCCGGTAATCATCCCAGCAATCGCTCCCTCTTTGTTCATCCGTTTGCTGAAAATCCCCATGATAATGACCGGAAAAAACGAAGAAGCCGCCAATCCAAAAGCAAAAGCAACGGTAGCAGCTACATAATCCGGAGGATTAACTCCAAAATATCCCGCTACCAACACCGCAAAGCCTGCTGCAACCCGTGCCACGATCAATTCAGACTTTTCAGAAATATTTGGATTTAGTTGCTTTTTGATCAAGTCATGGGAAACGGAGGCAGAAATCACAAGCAACAAGCCTGCTGCCGTTGAGAGTGCTGCGGCGAGACCTCCTGCGGCCACAAGTGCTATCACCCAATTGGGCAATTGAGCAATCTCAGGGTTGGCCAGCACCATGATGTCTTTATCAATGATCAATTCATTTCTTTCGGCATCGGCTACATATTGCACCTTGCCATCTCCATTTTTATCGTCAAATCCAATCAGCCCGGTTTCTTCCCAATCGCCAAACCATTTTGGTAGTTGGTCATACGGAGTATCCTTGACAGTATTGATGAGATTGGTCCTTGCAAAAACAGAAATTGCCGGTGCAGTGGTGTAAAGGATAGCAATAAAAACTAAGGCGTATCCCGCAGACAGGCGAGCATCCTTAACTTTCGGAACAGTAAAGAAACGTACAATCACATGTGGCAATCCTGCAGTACCAACCATAAGCGCCCCCGTAATGCAAAAAATATCCCACATCCCTTTCGACCCTTCCGTGTATTTTGCAAATCCAAGTTCTTCATGGAGTCCATCTAGTTTATCCAATAAGTATGTGCCATCAGCCAACTTACCTCCAAATCCCAATTGCGGAATAGGATTGTCTGTGAGCATAATAGAAATAAATATGGCAGGAACCATGAATGCAAATATCAAAATACAATATTGTGCCACTTGGGTGTAAGTGATACCTTTCATACCTCCGAGCACTGCGTAGAAGAATACGATGAACATTCCGATGATCACTCCATAATTTACCGGTACTTCCAAGAATCGCGAAAAGACCACACCAACGCCACGCATTTGTCCGGCGACATAAGTAAAGGATACAAACAATGCACAAAAAACAGCTACAGTTCTCGCAGTCTGCGAATAGTACCGATCACCCACGAAATCAGGCACAGTAAACTTGCCGAATTTTCTGAGGTATGGCGCCAACAACAATGCCAGTAAAACATATCCTCCTGTCCACCCGAGCAGGTATACAGAGCCATCATAACCCATGAAAGATATGAGTCCTGCCATGGAAATGAAGGATGCCGCCGACATCCAATCTGCAGCTGTTGCCATGCCGTTGGCCAAAGGGTGCACACCTCCTCCTGCCACATAAAATTCTCCTGTGGAGCCGGCTCGCGACCAAATAGCTATACCAATATAAATTGCGAATGTGATGCCTACGATAATGTAAGTCCAAGTTTGAACATCCATACTAAAAAGATTTTTCTTGTTTTGGGTTAATAAAAAAGGAGGTGAGGAAATTGATACTATTTTTCGTCAAGGTCATATTTTTTGTCTAGTCGATTCATGAGGAAGGTATAAACAAAAATAACCACTATAAATCCATAGATAGCACCTTGCTGAGCAAACCAAAAACCAAGCTTGAAACCTCCGATTCTGATGTGATTTAACTCATCGACAAACAATATTCCGCATCCAAAAGATATAATAAACCAAAAGGACAATAAAACAGTGAGATAAAGTAAATTTCGTTTCCAGTATTTTTTGAGATTTTCCATAATTGGGTTGCGTATAAAAAGTCTTTAAGTCTAGGCTGATTTTGGTCAGAATTTCCGAATATAGTTGGAATAATTGATAAAATGCAAACCTTACTTCCTCTTTATGAAATAAGTCGAATTATGGATAGAACCATTCAATGGCAGATCACTGCTTCGGAAGAAATATCCGGGGATTGTAGCATTGGGCTGATGTAGGGAATCCCCAGATTCATTCCTCTAAGGATAAATAGAAATGCCAAAACGATCATGAAAGCCGGGATCATCTTGTTGATATATTTTCTCACATTGAGTCCAATAAAATTCCCTGCAAGGGAAAACGCCAGCATCATTGGCAAAGTGCCTAAACCAAAGACAAACATATAGGTAGCACCGTCCAGAAAATTACCAGAAGCAATGGCCCCGGCAACTGCGATGTAAACCAATCCGCAAGGGAGGAAACCATTTAGCAAACCAATATAAAATGTGGTTCCAATAGATTTTCTCCTGAACAAAGCTCCAAATTTTCTTTTCAAAAAGTTGGTGAAACCATAGGCCGGTTTTAGTAGATATATTCGTTGCGCATATTTAGAGGGTAGCAAAACCATAAGCAATATTAATACTCCGGCAAAAATCGAAACTGACTGTTGAAGACCTGCAAGTGATAAACTTTGCCCGATCAGGCCAAATACCACACCTATCGCAGCATAGGTGATTGCCCTTCCGACATTGTATAGTACGCGACCAATGATAAGATCCGTAGTCTTATTTTTCTGGACAGGAAGAGCTAACGCAATTGGCCCACACATCCCTATGCAATGAAAGCTTCCAAATAAACCGATCATAAATGCAGACCACAGCATTTTAAAGATTCAAGCGCTTTTCATGGAAATATTCGGCATTTCCTACCTTCCACGAGACCTTTACCTTCCAATACCCATGGCGCAAATTTCCTACAGGGATTATTTGTTTTCCGGTTTTAGATGGTTTTAAATTAAAAGAAACATCATCCCCGGCGTCAGACGGGCGATAAAAATCTACGGTTCCCTCAAGGTCTTTTATTTGATCCAAAGGGAAATTAAGTTGCACTTCTTTGTCTGAAGAAGAATAGAAGATATCCAGAGGCTGCGGCAAGGCCTTGGCATTTGTCATTTTATCGATCTGCACCTGATATTCCATCTCTTGCTTGTAGTAATCCTCTGCCACTAAATCAACTTCTTGCCCCATAAAATACATCGCAGTCGATAATGTCGCCACTGCGAATAAACTATAAACGATCACTATTTTCCATCCCCAATTCATTTTCTTCTACTAGTTGCGGGTCCTACAAAATTTGTTTGAATTTCTTCTATAAACTCCCCATCTGCACTCAATTCAATCTGCAAAGAGGTTTTCATTTTTTGGATATCTTTTTTTTCCATCTCAATAAAAAATACAGCATCCATTTGACCTTCAGCTTTTACATCCAAGCTTTCTTCCCCCACACGTTTGATGGTGGCATCAGGATAATCCTTAACCTTCAGATCCAATTTTATGTCCTCAGTGGTTTTATTGATAAACTGGATATTATACAAGTTACTAATCCGGTCATTTGGCTGTTCCTGATATAATTGACCGGGCACTTTTAAAATTGTTGCTTCAATGTCTGACCTGGTAAAAAGCATAGAAGCTGTAGCTGTAACCAATAATATAAGTACAGCTGAGTAGCCCATTACTCTTGGAGTGAAAATCCTACTATTACCCTCTTTTATTCCATTGTAAGAGGCGTATTTGATCAGGCCACGCGGCTTGTTGATTTTGTCCATTACATGATCGCAGGCATCGACACAGGCAGTACAATTGACACATTCGAGCTGAGTCCCGTTGCGGATATCAATGCCCGTCGGGCAAGCGTGTACGCACAAATGACAATCGATACAATCCCCTTTATCCTCTTCAATTTTTCCTTTTTTCAACCTGCCTCGCTTCTCGCCGCGCAGCCAATCGTACATCACGGCAATGCTATCATTCCCAAGGAAAACGCCCTGCAATCTTCCATAAGGACAAACGGCGATACATACCTGTTCGCGAAAAAATGCAAAAACATAGTAGAAAATGCCTGTAAAAACCATGAGCGCTATGAACCCCACCAAGTTCTCGGTAGGTGATCCGCTGACAATGACCCGAAGTTTATCTATTCCCACGATATAGGAAAGAAAGGTATGCGAGATCAACAAGGAAATAATTATAAAAATAAGATGCTTAGTAGTTTTCTTAATAGCCTTTTTCGTTGTCCAGGGTGCTTTATTAAGCTTGCGTTGTTTGGTGGCATCGCCTTCGATCCAGTATTCAATTTTCCGGAATACCATTTCCATGAAAATGGTTTGTGGGCATGTCCACCCGCACCATACTCTGCCAAATACCACAGTAAACAAAACAATAAAAACTACCATGGTGATCATGGCAAAAGCTAGGATATGAAAATCCTGGGGCCAAAAATGGATGCCAAAGAGGATGAACTTTAGATTGAAAACATCGATGAGCATAAATGGATTGCCATTGACTTTGATAAACGGCATACCAAACAACACCGCAAGCAGCACGATCGAAACTACTATTCTATAATTGTGAAATTTTCCACTTGGCTTTTTGGGATACACCCAGATGCGTTTCCCTTGTTCATCGACGGTGGCTATTGAGTCCCGGTATTCATGATCATACTGATATAAATCTTCCATTCTATCTTTTTGAGGAAAGGGTTGTAAGGGTGTTCTACTGTCCCAATTTAAACTTTACCTCTACCACATTTTCCACTTTTATCTTTTCAAACTCAATGTCAGCAGGTTGATACACCTCCTTCTTAGCACTTGAATTCCCCCTTAATCTAATTTCCATGGGCATGCTCTGATATGAATTCATAATGTTCGACCGATCAGAAATATAAATCGCCGGGCCTACAATTTGTTTCAAAGGAGCTGCCATAAATTCTGCTTGCTGATTGGCCTTGTGAACAGCCATGGATTTTAGATGCATTTTAAGCTCTTCTATCCTTGCAAACTCTGTGCGGTCAATATTGACATTTGATATTTCGATGTCTTCCAATGCCACAATCACCCGACCTGCCATTTGTGCATCGCGAACCAACAGTGTGTATGATTTGCTTTTGAGCACATCCTGCTGCTTCAGGAAATATTTTTTGAAATTGCTTGCCAGATCATTAAGTGTTAGGTCTTTTTTGGTATCGATACCAAGTTTTTTGAATGCGGCCTCCATTTCCTTCTCCTGCTCTTCAACCGAAGTTTTTCCTTTGGTATCTTTTTCAGCAATTAAGATATTGATATAAATCCTATCCGGCGTCACCAGTGTATCTACATGAGCAGACGTTTCTATATACGGCTGGTCTATAAAATTCTTATCCTGTCCGTAGACAAAAAAGCATGAAAAAACCATTAAAACGAGCAAACAATTTCTTTTATTCATATGCTTAATTATCCATGGATTTTGAATGCTTTTTAAAGAAAAATGATTCAAACACCTACAGCCTTATTCCGCCTCGGGCTTGTATTCTTCCCCTTCAGGCCCTTTGGGCGCTGGAGGGTTTTTCGGAGTAGTCCCCACAAATGTCAATACATAACTTGCCACATCACGAATATCTGATGGGGAAAGCTTGCTTTGCCAAGGGATCATCCCCTTTTCTGGAACTCCGTATTTAATAGTGTGGAACACATCTTTGATTCCACCTCCATGAAGCCAGTAATTATCCGTAAAATTTGGCCCGATCAATCCCTGCCCTTCTGGAGCATGGCAGACCGCACAGTCCCGATCATAAATGATTTTTCCTTTGGCCAGCACTTCCGCTTCTTCACTAAATTCTACGGTATTTTCATCAATATTATTTCCTTCTGAAGCCATTAATTCTTCCCGAGCCGACTTAGCAGCCGCCATTTCAATCGCGTACTCTTCTTCCTGCAGTGGCAAGGCATCAAACACGTGGTACACCAACATGTAAACGATTCCCCATGCGATGCCTCCGTAAAACAACCATTTCCACCATGGCGGCAGGTGGTTGTCCAATTCATGGATTCCGTCATAGTCGTGATCCAACATGATGGTCTCTTCTTTCTCGATAGGCACGGCATCCGTAGCACTCCTCTGGAACTTTTGCCACCATGACTTTTCAGAAGATGGGTCAAATACTTTGCCTTCAGCCTCGGCTTTTTGTTTTTTATCTTCTAGGAGAATAATCCTGACGATGCTGATCACATACATCCCGATCACGAGAATGAGCAATGCTACTATGAGCACCAAGATTAAAACGATCAACAACATATCGCCTTGAGAAATTGGGGCGGTTTCGCTTTCTTGAGCAAAAGTAGGTATGGCCAATCCAAAGAATAAAAACATGATTAATGTTCTTTTCATCCATTTGGTATTTAGTATCGATATTAGCATAATGATGGAAATATTAATTCTTCAAATTCGTAATTGATTCATCGCCTTCATCCTCCAATGGCAAGCCGCTCATTTTTTCCAAATAACCCTTATCCAGAAAAAAGATCCTCACCAATGTTATGGTGAAAAACACGAAAAAAATAATGAGCGATATGATCGGCCATATTTCTATATTCTGTATTTGTTCAAAATAATGTTTAAACATCTCTCTTGTATTTAAATTATGGAGCCGAAGCGGTTTCCTGAACTTTTATGTCCGTTCCTAGCCGTTGCAGATAAGCAATCAGTGCAATGATTTCTAAGTTTGGATCAGTCTCAATACTCTCTGTCTTGAGTTTAGCTGCAATTTGTTCGGCCTGTTTTTGCATATCCGCAGCGGCCTGATCCTCATAACCCTCTTCATAAGGAACTCCAAGGGTGCGCATGGCGTTGATCTTTTTACCAATACTATTTTGATCAAAATCATTTTCGTATAGCCATGGATATCGGGGCATTAGTGATCCTTGAGAAGTACTCGTAGGGTCATACATGTGGTAATAGTGCCACGAGTCCGGGTACTTTTTACCTACCCTATGTAAATCCGGCCCCGTCCTTTTCGACCCCCAAAGGAACGGATGATCATATACGAATTCTCCCGCCTTAGAGTATTCTCCATAGCGTTCCGTTTCCCAACGGAAAGGGCGTATCATCTGCGAGTGGCAGCCTACGCAACCTTCGCGAATGTAGATATCCCTACCTTCCAGTTCTAGTGGTGTATAGGGCCTTACAGCTGCTATCGTAGGAATATTAGATTTTATCAGGAATGTTGGCACCATTTCCACAATACCTCCAATTAAGATGGCCACTAAAGACAGTGTAGTAAAAAGTACAGGCTTTCTTTCCAATACGCTGTGCCAGTGTTCTCCCTTAAACTCTTTCTTTTCCAATGCCGGAGCCTCAGCAGGTTCATTGGCCATAAATTTTCCGGCGTAAGCTGTTTTCACCAGATTATATACCATTACCAGCGAACCGATCCAATACAATGTCCCGCCAAAGGCGCGAAGCATATACATTGGCACAATCTGGGTAACTGTTTCCAAGAAGTTAGGATATGCCAAAATTCCATCAGGAGTAAATTGTTTCCACATCAAGCTCTGTACAAAAAATGCTGCGTAGAGTGGCAATGCATAAAATACAATACCCAAGGAGCCAATCCAGAAATGTAAGTTGGCCAATTTATTAGAATACAACTTCGTGTTCCACATTTTTGGAATCAACCAATACAAAATGCCAAAAGTCAAAAATCCATTCCAACCCAAGGCACCAACGTGAACGTGCGCAATGATATAATCGGTATAGTGCGCCACGGCGTTGAAATTTTTGAGCGACAACATCGGTCCTTCAAAAGTGGACATTCCATATGCCGTCACAGCCACTACCATGAATTTCAGCACAGGTTCTTCCCGAACTCTATCCCAAGCTCCCCTTAGTGTCATCAATCCATTCAACATACCGCCCCAGGAAGGAGCAATCAACATGATCGAAAAGGCCGTTCCGAGAGATTGTGCCCAATCAGGAAGTGAAGTATAAAGCAAGTGATGAGG
>JAUHYU010000147.1 GCA_030426345.1 Bacteroidia bacterium | reverse complement strand
ACGGAATATACCTATCAAAATCCATGGAATGGTAAACCAGAAAAAATATCCGAACAACGACTGCACAGGCGGTTTTCCTTTACTGTAGGATTTTTATTTTGAAAATAAAAAGGATCGCATTTATCAACTTTGATAAATGCGATCCTTTACTTGCCTACAAGATTCAATTAAATATCAATCACAACCATCAACCCCACAGGCTTCGCCTTTTTCGCCAGTATCCATGATCAATTCCTTTTCTTCGTTTTGCGCTTTGCTCAACATTTGAACAAAGTGCTCAACAGGTTGCGCTCCAGAAATCCCGTACTTTCGATTTATTACAAAAAATGGAACTCCACTGATCCTAAATTCGCGGCTCAGTGCTTCATCTTCCCTGACTTCCTCAGCAAATTGATCTGAGCTGAGCATGGATTTTACATCCTTTTCTTCTAATCCAATTTGCTTTCCAACTGCAATAAGATCTTCATGGTTTCCTACATGTTTTCCATCTCTGAAATATGCCTCAAACAGTGCTTCTTCGGCTTCAATCTGCTTGCCTTTTGACTTTGCCAAGTGCAACAATCGATGTGCATCAAAGGTATTGGTAGGAACTATTTTGTCCATATTAAATTCCAAACCCAAAGCTTTTCCTTTATCAGCAATTGCATTAGACGACTCAACCGCCCACTCCCTATCTCGGCCATATTTATTGGCCAGTTTAGTATATAAATCTTCCTTGATGTCTCTTTCCGCATTGGGATCCAACTCAAAACTCTTCCATTCCACATCAACTTCAGCATCTCCCGGAAGGGATTTAACCGCTTCGTCAAAATGATGTTTCCCTAAATAACAAAATGGACATGCGATGTCCGACCAAATTTCAACTTTCATAATATGTTCCTTTCAGTTTACCCACTTAAACAGATGAGAAAAAATATTGTTGCGAAAGAAATAGAAATTGTCTCAGGCTATTCAAAAGTCCAAGCCTTACCTGGTTTTATTTTTAGAATTTATTCCTTGCTCTCTCCCAAATAATTGATCGGATCCACATATTCCCCACCTTTCATCACTTCATAATGTAGATGCGTTTTACTTGACAACCCTGTATTACCGACATGCCCGATAATCTCTCCCTTTTCTATTTCTTGCCCATCCTTAACGATGAAGTCTGTCAGGTGCATATAGGCCGTAGAAAATTCTTCCCCGTGATCTATGATCACATATTTTCCATGTATTTTATCAAAGGTGGCAATTCTTACCCTGCCTAATGCAGTCGCCTTAATAGGTGTACCTAACTTGGCTGAAAAGTCAGCCCCATTATGCATTTGTTCTTTTTTAAGGATTGGGTGTATATGTATTCCGAACCCTGAGGGTGTCCCCTTTATTTTGTTTTCGTCAACCGGATAGATGGAAGGTAAGTAATCATCTTCATGGCCTTCTCTGCTTAATTCTGAGACTTCTTGCGGGACTGGAGGAAAATTCTGCACAACGACCTTTGAAAGGATTGAGAACGGCACTACTGGAGTTTCAAGCACCAATTCTGACATGGATTCGTCAAGGCTTTTTTGCGAAATACAGAATGAAATCCCTAAAATGAAAACCAAAGGCAATACCATGGCATACTTGATTACTGAGTGATTTCCTGATCTGATTTTGTTCATCATTTTCAATCTGTTTAATACTATGGTTTGATTAAAACTACTCGTAAGCCCTAAAAACCCATGCGCATTGACCTTATTCAACAGTAATTGCTGATAACCGATTCTATCAATACCTTGATCGATTACCAATTGATCTGCTTCATATTCATGGATTGCTACAATAGCCCGTCTAAGTAGATATATAAATGGATTGAACCATTGCAGAGCGCACAGTATTCCAATCAATAGTAGATCCAGAGAATGGCCTTTATCCGCATGAACCTGTTCATGAAGTACAATATCCTTCATTTTGTCTTTGCCAAAATCAGATTTATATAAAAAAATATAATGAAAGAATGAATGTGAGGAAACTGGATGATCGAGCAAAACAAACCGATATTTACCATGAGGCCTCTGCTCATTTCTATTGATTCGCATATAAATATGAAAGAACTGATATATCATCCTAACACCGCAAATAATCATTCCCGCAAATAATATATAGGCGATCCATGGAATTGAAGATACTTTTTCCACCGTTTGAATCTGAATATTCTCGACAGATTCATTCACATCAAACAAGAAATGCTCCGCCATTTGAAAATTATTGACACTGATCGGTTGTGGTGGTTTTAATTCTATATTCAAAAGTGGCAACAAAACAGCAAGTGCCATCGAAGCCAATAAATAAATCCTGTTGAATTGATGAAAAGTTTCTCTCCGCAATAAGAAATAATACAATAAAAATAAGACCGAAAGAATGATGCCTGATTCAGCACATAAACAACAAAATCACTCATTGCCTCCCTCCTTTCTCTCCTTGATCTGCTCCTCAATTATCTGCTTCATTTCCTCCAAATCGGTTAGTGACAAGTCCGTTTCTTTGGCAAAAAAAGAAGTAAACCCACTGGCTGATTGGTCAAAAAAACCATTAAAAACACCGGAGAAATATTTCTTAGCATAAGAACGCTTGGTCACTTTTGGGAAATATTCATTGGTTTTTCCATACGTTTTAAAATCTATAAATCCCTTTTTCACCAGAACCCTTACAACCGTTGAAACAGTTGTATAAGCCGGACGAGGTTCAGGAAACATCTCTACAATGTCTTTTAAGAAGCTTTTTTTTTAATTTCCAGAGGTATTGCATGATTTGTTCTTCTGCTTTGGTTAGCTCTTTCATTTGACAAACATACAACTATCATTGTAATAATACAACTATATTTATAGTAATAAAGAGGCTTAACTAATATGCATCCCAACAATCCTTGTATAGACCTTTATGAAAAATTATTCACCCTTCCCAAACCCTACTGACATACTGTTGTCACAAGCCCACTTTACATTTGAATCAAATAATTTTAAAACCATTAAAAACTAAGAAGATGGAAACAAAGAAAGTATCACCCGTAAAAGTATTTTACCATTCAGAATTGACAACACTGGAAGGAATTCACGCTGTCGCCATCAGAGAAATTGAAAACATGTACGCCGAAGCTGCCAAATCAGGGATAAAAGAATCAGCCCCGATGCAGTTCATTTATTATGACTTTGACGGAAAGCCGGGCTCAAAATTTACCTTAGAAATTGCTATTGTCGTGGACGAGGAAAAACCCTATACCGGGAAATACAAATTCAAAACCCTCGATGGGTTTTCATGTATTTCTACCATCCACAATGGAAACGTCAACGACCTGGGTGAAACCTATCAAAAATTCATGCCAGAAGTGATGCAAAGTGGCCTTCAACTTTCTAACCAAAGTAGGGAGGTTTATCACAAGTACACCGAGCAAGAGTCTGCCGATAATGTAACAGAAATCCAAATAGGAGTTAACTAACCAACCTAAAACCAGTGGCTAGAAATCTAGCCACTGGTTTTTATTTCATGGAAAATAGAAGCTTTTCATCTCAAAAAATCCAATCATCATTGACTAATATTTGTTAGATTAACATCGTAAAACAGCAAAAAAGCTTTCAAAATCCATGAATAGAATTGAGCGACTTCAGGCCATTATCATCCAGTTACAAAGCAAAAAAGTCGTTACTGCCGCCGAAATGGCCGATCGGTTTGAAGTTAGTCTGCGCACTATCTACCGAGATATCCGGTCTCTGGAAGAAGGTGGCGTACCCATCGGAGCCGAAGCTGGAATAGGCTATTATTTGTCTGACGGATATCATTTACCTCCGGTTATGTTCACAAGAGAAGAAGCAAGTGCCCTGCTCATGGCAGGGAAAATATTTGAAAAGCACACCGACAAGGAGTTGCAAACGCACTTTCGGGATGCGCTATATAAAGTAAAAGCAGTTTTGGACGGAAATAAAAAAGAAGCATTGGAAACTCTAGAAGATAAAATATCGATTGACCCTTTTGGCTGGCAATTCAAAGACCATTCCGGCAACCTGATGGTTTCCAAGATCCAGTCTATCCTTCCATTTAAAAAGCTGGCTAAAATCACCTACCACGCGAGCTATTCCGGCGAATCAAGCGAGCGCATTGTGGAACCCATCGGTTTATGCTTTTATTATAATCAATGGCATTTAATCGCCTTTTGTCAATTGAGAAATGACTATCGCGATTTCAGAACAGACCGAATCGAAAAACTGGAAATAGTCGAGGGTGACTTCAGCAAAACAAATCAGCTATCGCTGCAAAATTACTTGGACAAGCTGCAAAACGGGACGGATCTGCACATTGTCAAGGTGAAGTTTGTTCGAGAATTTACCAAATTTATCGAAGGCATAAAGTATCAATATGGCTGGGTTGGAGAAGAAACAAAAGGAGATTTCATTGAAATGAAATTCGCAACCATGAGTTTGGAATTTATGGCAAGATGGCTACTCATGTCTGGAAAGAATTTTGAAGTAATAAGTCCTGATTCGCTAATATCCCGTGTAAAGGAATTGATCATTGAATTACAAGAAACTCATGGTTGAGAGAAGCTAAGTACACTCACCATTTGCTAAGCCTGCGATTCATGGAAAATCAATGCTTTTCAGAGCATAAATCAGTCGACACGCCGCGAAGCCTTCTCCCACAATACAGATTGTGTTCCTGTCATAAACCGCATAAATCCGACATATACTGCGTAATTCATCATACAAAAGTAATATGGTATAAAAAGCAGTTTCAAACGAATACGTTTCTTTTCCAATAGGTATCCGGTCAAAGCCATCACGTAAAATAGCACTTGCCCAACAAAAAGCCACTGATATAAAACCCCTTCATGAAGCAGGAATATGTTTGTCATAAAAATTAGCGGGAGTGACAAAGGGGCCAACGTCCACCGGAGCACCCTATGCGAAAAATATTGAAAAGTGATGACCCCATATTCAAATGGATTTAAGAGTGCTTTTAGACGAACAATAGATTGGATGCCCCCAGCGGCAATTCGAATTTTTCTTTTCATCTCTTCCGCTATTGACGCACTAGGTTCCTCCAATGCATAGGCTTCCGGCTCATAGGCGATCTTATAACCTTGCTGCACGATTTTGAAAGACATATAAAAATCTTCAATAAGACTGTCTTTTGGAATTGGTTGAAATAGTTTAGTACGAATCGCAAAAAGTTCGCCAGCTGCCCCCATCACAGAATACAGTTCATAGTCCCATTTTTTTAATTTGGACTCGTATTTCCAATAAATGCCCTCTCCTGCTCCCGTTGCCTCATCTGCTTCTCGGTTTAGTATCCGTTTTTCCCCGGCAACCACTCCGACCTTTTCATCCGCAAAATGGCGGACAACATTTCTTATAGCCTCTCTGTTTAGTAGGGTATTTGCATCAGTAAAAACCACTATTTTTCCATGAACTTCCGACATGGCTCGCTCCACAGCCATAACCTTCCCTTGACGCTCAGGCCTGTGCATCAATGTGATATTTGGATAGTTTTTTACGATTTCGGGAGTAGCATCATCTGACCCATCGGTCACAAATAGGAATTCAATTTTATCTACTGGGTAATCAAGGGCTAACGAATTTTCAATTTTCTCTTTGATACAGCCTTCTTCATTGTAAGCGGCAACTATTACTGTCACCGATGGCAAATATCTCAAATCGTATTTTATTTGTTTTTGCGATAACCTTTTTATCCATACTAGTATGTATAATAAAACACCATAACCAAAATAGGTATAACATACAGTGATTAAGCAAAACCATAAAACAATTGGTAAAAGGCCCAACATCTATTCTTCGTTTAATTATAATTAAAATATAAATATTTATAAAAATGGGTTATTTTCATGTATCTTTACAATTATTTTCTAAAAAGCTGGAAAAGTATAATAAAATTAAGGTTAATGCAGTAATCAGAATTAACTTTACGTATTAAACATAGATAACACAATTTTTGACAATGGTAATATAGAATCCGCAATTAGAACTTGATTTCTATGATGCCATTAGAAAGTTGACAGTATGCACGAAATAGGTAAAATAGATAGATGGAAGCTCTTGCTTCTAATTATTTTTGTTTTCATCTGCGGATGGAGCTATGCCACTATACCCAATACTTTTAAACCTAAAATCAACATCAGCAAAAATTGGCTTGTATCTAATGTCATGGCAAACGAAATGCCTACAGTGACGCCAGTTCCAAATCAATCTACAAATGAAGATGTGCCTATCATCGTTAACCTAACGGGTATTTCAGCCGGAGCAAGTGAACTAGGCCAGACTATCACCATCACTGCTACTTCTAGCGACATTTCTATTGTTCCTGATGGTGTTGTGGACTATGTGTCGGGAAATAGTACAGGTTCCATTACTTTCACACCCGTGGCTGATGCCTTTGGTACAGTAGACATTACACTCGCGATCCAGGATGATGGAGGTACTTCTGACCCAGGGGATATGGATACCAATATATCCACTTTTGAACTTGAAATAGTTAGCGTCAATGACGACCCGACACTCGATGACATCACATCACCTACCGCCATATTAGAAGATAGCGGGGAACAATCCATAGGCCTTACGGGAATATCGGATGGCGACCCTGAGGCTGATCAAAACCTAACCATCACTGCAACTTCTGACAACCTCTCGCTTGTCGAGACAGTAAGCGTCAACTACACGCAGCTAAGCGCAACAGCCACCCTGACGTACACCCCAAAAGCAGGTGCCAATGGGAC
>JAUHYU010000044.1 GCA_030426345.1 Bacteroidia bacterium | reverse complement strand
GGAAATGACCGGTTTTGGTGTTGATATTTTTATTGATGCGGCTGGTGTTCAGGCTTCTTTTGATACGGGCATCAATAGCCTTCGAAACGGAGGTACGGCCATATTAGTTGCCCTTTTTGGTAAAAAAGTGACCCACGATGCTTTGAATCATACATTAAGAGAGTTGACCATCAAAGGAACGGCTGCCTATCGCAATATTTTTCCCCAGACCATTGCTTTAATCAATAGTGGAAGATTGCCTGTGGAAAAACTAATCACGAGTGTTATCTCATTGGATGAGATTGTAGAAAAGGGATTTGAAGCACTGACCCAAGACCCTTCGGAGGTAAAGATATTGGTTGACATCAACCGATAATTAGCAAACAATAAAACAATTATAAATCTTAAAAAAACCAGAAAAATGGCTAATTTAAATTCAATAGGATTAGACGTAGAAAAGTCAAAAGTACTTGCAGAAAAACTCAATGAACTATTAGCAGATTATTCAATATTTTATCAAAATATCAGGGGATATCACTGGAACATTAAAGGTGATAAATTCTTCGAACTACACGATAAATTCCAGGAGCTTTACGAAGACTTATTTATAAAAATTGATGAAGTAGCAGAACGCATTCGTACGCTTGGCCACACCCCAAACCACAAATTCTCGGTTTATCAAAAAGAAGCCAAAATTGAAGAGAGCTCAGAAGTGTCGGATGGGATTCAAGATGTACAAGACACCATTAAATCATTCGGGATTATCATCGTGCTACAACGCGAAATTTTGGATTTATCAGGAGATGCAGGTGACGAAGGAACCAATGCACTGATGAGCGACTACATTCGTGAGCAGGAAAAATTAGTTTGGATGTATTCCGCTTATTTAAAATAACATTTCAAAACTCCAAAAACCTAAATTAGGACTTGGCGAAGCCAGTACCTAGAACTGAGTTTATCCTTTGAATGCTAATAACATGATCGAAATAAAGACCTCGCCTTGATAACCTTTAGACCTCTTCAAAATTTAACCATTCATTTGGAGCGCTTGATAAAAGGGCGACTGTGGCTGAAGGTAATTGTAGGTTTGGTGCTGGGTGCGGGTGTTGGGATTTTACTCAACCCCAGCACTGGTCTTATTTCTGAGGCAGCAAGTGCTAGGTTAGCAGAATGGTTTGACCTTCCCGGTCAAGTTTTTATGCGACTGGTTCAGATGATAATGATCCCTTTGATTTTTACTTCGATCCTTACGGGAATAGTGAGTAATACATCAGAGAACCTTAAATCCTTTGGCCTGTGGCTCTTAATTTACTTTGTGTTTACCACCACGGTTGCCATTCTTATTGGCGTAATTGTAACTCTGGTAATGAAACCTGGCCAATATATTTATTCCCTTGGAGGCTTTCCCAATAGCAATGAAAACCTGGCGGAACCCATTGATCAAACCAACCTTATTGAAAATATTCCAAATGCAATTTCCAACCTAATCCCCAACAATCCCCTTGAATCAATATTGATGGGTGAAATGTTAGGTGTAGTAATTTTTACAATCCTCATTGGCGTAGCTGTTACCCAACTTACTGAAAAAACAGCCACTCCTATCATTCGGTTTTCAGAAGCTATTCAAAAAATTTGCATGATTGTAGTATCATGGGCCATGATACTGGTACCCTATGCTGTATTTGGCTTAATGGCAGCATTGCTTTCAAGAACCGGCATTGGAATTTTCCTCGGGCTAGGGTACTATATGGCCGTTGTAATTATTGGTCTATTCCTACTCGTGGTATTTTATTTAATCTTGGTTTTAACAGTAACCAAAACAAGCCCTATTAAATTTTTACGGGCCATAAGTGCACCGCAATTATTGGCTTTTTCTACCGCTAGTTCTGCCGCTGTGATGCCCCTCTCTATGAAAACCGCAGATGAGAAACTAGGGGTTGCACCAAATATTCGCGACTTTGTCATTCCCATAGGAGCTACTATTAATATGGATGGTACTGCCTTGTTCCAATGCGTTACAACATTATTTATGGCCCAAGCTTATGGTATTGAACTATCGGTAGCAAATCTTATATTAATTACTTTTACTGTGGTAGCGGCCTCTATAGGTACACCTGCTATACCAGGAGGAGGAGTTATTATCCTAGCATCGGTGCTGCAAAGCGCTGGTATTCCTGTAGACGGACTTATTGTGATTATCGGTATAGACCGAATTCTAGGAATGTTTAGAACTTCTGTAAATGTAACAGGAGACCTGACTGCCAGCGTAATTTTTAATAAATTTTATGGCGAAAAGCCTAGTGTAGCCACCGTAAAATAATTTCGAACAAAGCAACAGTTTATCATTAAAGAACATAAAATATGAAAGACGAAAAGAAGAAACTCACATCAGTATCAGGCAGACCCATTGCCGAAAATCAAAATGTAAAAACAGCGGGCAAAAGAGGGCCAATGTTGTTAGAGGATTTTTGGTTTCTAGAAAAGCTTGCTCATTTTGACAGAGAGGTAATTCCTGAAAGACGCATGCACGCAAAAGGTTCTGGAGCGTTTGGGACATTTACTGTGACGCATGACATTACGAAATATACTAAGGCGAAATTGTTTTCTGAAATTGGTAAAAAAACAGATGTATTTGTTCGCTTTTCTACGGTTGCAGGAGAAAGAGGTGCGGCAGATGCCGAACGGGATATAAGAGGGTTTGCCATGAAGTTCTATACTGAAGAGGGCAATTGGGATTTAGCTGGAAATAATACTCCCGTGTTCTTTCTAAAAGACCCATACAAATTTCCTGACCTTAATAAGGCCGTAAAGCGTGATCCCAAAACAAATCTGAGAAGTGCCAACAACAACTGGGATTTCTGGACACTTCTCCCTGAGGCACTTCACCAAGTCACCATTACGATGAGCGAACGGGGCATTCCGAAATCTTATCGAAATATGAATGGCTATGGCAGTCATACCTTTAGTTTCCTCAACGCTGATGATGAAAGGGTTTGGGTGAAATTCCACTTTAAAACACAACAAGGCATCCAAAACCTGACCGATGAGGAAGCTGAAAAAATTGTAGGTCAGGATCGGGAAAGCCATCAGCGAGATCTTTTTGATGCCATTGAAAATGGAGACTTTCCAAAATGGAATTTAAAAGTTCAAATCATGCCTGAAGCAGATGCGAAAGACTACCGTTTTAATCCGTTTGATTTAACGAAAGTCTGGCCGCACTCTGACTATCCACTGATTGACGTGGGAGTTATGGAGCTTAACAGGAATCCCGAAAATTACTTTGCAGACGTGGAGCAGGCAGCTTTTAACCCGGCGAATGTCGTTCCCGGTATTGGGTTTTCGCCAGACAAAATGCTTCAGGGTCGTCTCTTCTCTTATGGAGATGCCCAACGATATAGGCTTGGAGTAAACCATTATCAAATACCCGTGAACAAGCCGCAGTGTCCATTCCATAATCCGCATAGAGATGGATCTATGCGTGTGGATGGCAATGAAGGATCAACGCTGCACTATGAGCCCAACAGCTATGGACAGTGGGCTGAGAGCAAAGAACATGCTGAGCCTGCTTTAAAGCTGGAAGGTGACGCCTTTCACTATGACCATCGCGAAGATGACGATTACTATACCCAACCGGGCAATTTATTTAGGATGTTGTCACCCGAGAAACAGCAGGTTTTATTTGATAATACGGCTCGTCAGATCGGTGGCGCGGAGGTTTTCATTCAGGAAAGGCATATTTCAAATTGCTATAAAGCTGACCCGGAATATGGGAAAGGAGTTGCCAAGGCTTTGGGAATCAACCCCGCTGATCTTGATCTATCATAAAGAAATCTAAAGCACATCAACTTTACTATAAGGAACCGAAATTTTTTTTGGTTCCTTATTTTTCTATTCAGATGTGCTTCATTATAAGGCAAAACTTGATAAATGGGTTTTCATGGAAATAAGATGGTTTTGTTGGTGTGATACATGGCAAAGGTCATAAGATTTGTTGTGCAGCAGTATTTTTTTAAGCTTTTTTAAAATTGTGAAAATGGATGGGCTCAAGAGATGAAATTATAAAAAGGCTAGAGTTAAAACCACATCCCGAAGGAGGGTTTTTTAAAGAAACATATAGAAGCCAAGGCGAAATCAAAGAGGATAGTCTCGATCCAAGCTATAATGGAAAAAGGAATTATTCGACTTGTATCTATTTTCTGCTGACGTCAGATAGTTTTTCCGCTTTTCACAGAATAAACCAAGATGAAATTTGGCACTTTTATGATGGCTCACCCATTCGACTTCACACAATTTCTGAAGAAGGGAATTATGAGTATTTTGTCATTGGACGTAATTTTGTGAACGGGGAAGAGCCTCAACTGATCGTTCCGAGTGGAAGCTGGTTTGCAGCAGAAGTAATAAATAATGGCGATTTTTCATTAGTCGGTTGCACCGTGTCGCCCGGCTTTAGTTTTGAAGATTTCGAAATGGGAAGTAGAAAGGAACTTATTTCTCAATTCCCACAACATGAAAAAATTGTTACTCGACTTACGAATTTATAGAATGATGTCCTTCTGGCAATGAGGTTGTAGTATTGGTAGTTCAAGCCCCTTACTAAGTAATGAGATGAAAAAGCCCATAAAATCCATGAAACAATATAGCCGTTCGACTGTATAGTATGAATGAAGATTCTGCTTACAGGGGCAACAGGTTATATCGGCAAACGGCTTCTTCCGATTTTGGTCGAAGATGGTCATGAGGTTATTTGCTGCGTAAGAGATAAAAGCCGGTTCAATCCCCCCGAATCTATCCTCCAAAAAATTCAGATTATTCAAATTGATCTTTTAGATAAGGCCTCTTTGAACAATATCCCGAAAAACATTGATGGCGCGTATTATTTGGTTCATTCGATGTCTGAATCTTCAGATTATCAAGTGCTTGAGCGAGAATCAGCCATAAATTTCAGGGATGCATTGAAGGGGACAAAAATTAATCACGTGGTTTATTTGAGTGGCATTGCAAATGAAACACAATTGTCAAAGCATTTGACTTCAAGGAAAACAGTTGAATCAGAACTCGGTGCAGGCAATTACAATTTCACAACGCTAAGAGCTGGAATTATAATCGGCTCAGGAAGCGCCTCTTTTGAGATTATTCGGGATTTAGTTGAGAAACTTCCAATCATGGTTACCCCAAAATGGATAGATAATCGATGTCAGCCGATTGGAATTTCAGACGTGATTTCCTTTCTAACCAAAACAATTTTTAATTCGAAAACCTACAATCAGGATTTTGATATTGGCGGCCCTGACATTCTTTCCTACAAAGAGATGCTTCTAGAGTTTGGTCGGATTCGGAAATTAAATCGGAAAATTTACACTGTTCCGGTCATGACGCCAAGGCTGTCTTCTTATTGGCTTTATTTCGTCACTTCGACTTCCTATAAACTTGCCGTGGCTTTGGTCAACAGCATGAAAATGGAGGTGATTTGTCGGAACACCAAGCTCAATAATATTTTAAGTGTAACTCCTATAAGTTATAGAGAGGCTTTGGCCAAAGCTTTCAGTAAAATTGAAAACAACGAAATTATTTCTAGCTGGAAAGATGCTTATGCAAGTAGTGGCATGAGGAGTCATATTTCTGATTTTATTCAAGTGCCTACTTTTGGGTGTTTTATAGATACACGCAAAATGGCATTCCAAAATAGGGAAGCGTGTATTGATAAAATATGGAGTATAGGCGGACGAACAGGTTGGTATTATGGGGATTGGCTATGGAAATTGAGAGGTTTTATGGACAAAATCGTTGGAGGTGTTGGATTGAGAAGAGGCCGTACAAATCCTGATTCTCTGCATGTTGGCGATGCCCTAGACTTTTGGAGGGTGCTTTATGCTAATAAAAGCGAAGGTCGGTTACTTCTAATTGCAGAGATGAAATTGCCCGGCGAGGCCTGGCTCGAATTCAAAGTTGTTTCCGGCGAACTGGTTCAGATGGCTACTTTTAGACCTCTGGGTTTAATGGGAAGGTTATACTGGTTTGCAGTTCTTCCTTTTCATGGAGCGATATTCAATGGAATGCTAAAAAAACTAACGAATGGTAATTCTTAAGAGTTTATTTTCTATTAAATGAAGACATCGATTTTTTGGTTCAGGAGAGATTTGAGGTTGGAAGACAACACTGCTTTGCATGCTGCGATAACTCAAAAGAAAAACGTCTTGCCTATTTTCATTTTCGATGAAAGCATTCTGGACGAATTACCGGACAATGATCCACGTGTGAATTTCATTTATAAGACGCTCAAGGGAATAAACCAAAACTTGCAAGCAAATGGTTCTTCAGTCTTAATTCTAAAAGGAAAAATAGGAGAAGTTTGGAAAGACTTGATCGATAAATATGCTATAGAAAGTGTTTTCATCAATAAGGATTACGAACCGTATGCGATTGAACGAGATTATAAAATAGCAAAGCTTCTGGCCGAAAATGGCATTGAGCTCATTGCTTTCAAAGACCAGGTAATCCATGAGGAATCGGAAGTCATGAAAGCAGACGGAACGCCTTACACAGTCTTTACGCCATATAAAAATAAATGGCTAGAGCTTTATAATCCACAAAAAATCAAACCCCCAATAACATTCACAAACTTTCATAAAGAGCAATACCCTTTCCCATCCATGGAATTTTTGGGCTTTATTGAATCAAAGATTACTGTAAGGGACTTTGTCCTCAACAATGCCGACACTTACGCAGAAACCCGCAATTACCCATTCATGGATTCTACAAGCTATTTGAGCCCACATCTTCGATTCGGGACTATAGGCATTCGGCAAGTTATCGCGAAACTCAAGGCGAGTGATCAGACATTCTTAAGTGAATTGATCTGGAGGGAATTTTTTATGCAGATTCTCCTTCACTTTCCAAATGTTGTCACGCAAAACTTTCGATCAAAATACGATGGAATTCAATGGTTGAATGATGCGAATGATTTTGAAAAGTGGTGCAATGGTGAAACAGGCTACCCACTTGTTGATGCGGGAATGAGGCAGTTGAATAATACAGGCTATATGCACAACCGTGTGAGGATGGTAGTCGCTGGGTTTTTATGCAAACATCTTTTGATTGATTGGCGCTGGGGGGAAGCTTACTTCGCCAAAAAACTTCTGGACTACGAACTGTCTTCGAACAATGGGAACTGGCAGTGGGCGGCAGGAACCGGTTGTGACGCTGCTCCTTATTTTAGGATTTTTAATCCTATGGAACAGCTGAGAAAATTCGATAAGTCGGAGGCTTATGTCAAAAAATGGATTCCGGAATTGGGATCATCTAAATATCCAGTGCAAATGATCGATCATAAGTTTGCCAGAAATAGAGCCTTGGAAACCTATAAAGCCGGAATTCTTAGTTAGCAAGTAGGGAGAGGAGCTTATTGAGGAACTTCCATATGTTCACTTTTCTCATGGCCTGATAAATATTTCTCAAACTCATTCACTTGGATGGTTGCCTTGAGACTATAGAGCAAATTGTAAAGCCCAAAGAAAGTGCGATTCATATACAAAAAGTGTTTTGATCCGCGATTTTGATTGAATTTGCGAAACTCCTTATCATCTGCCAGTCCTTTACCCTTTTTAGCAATTTCCATGAAGAAATCATCATTGTCAAAATCGAAAGAGGATTGCTGAAATGGCCTGGTAAATAAAGTCAGCAGTTCTTTAAAGAACTGCTTAAAAAAGCGACTTTCTTTTTCCGAATCATCATCGCGAAGTATTTCCAATTCGAGTAGTTTTTGTTCGAAAACTTCGTCATTATTGATGCATGCTGGATCAATCAATTCGAAGTAAGGGCGATAAAACTCTTGAGGAATTTCTTTGATACACCCAAAATCCAAAGCAACCAGATTGTGGTTTTCATCTACTAGAAAATTGCCTGGGTGTGGATCCGCGTGTACTTTTTTTAGCCCATGGATTTGGAACATATAAAAATTCCAAAGCGTCTGTCCTATTTTATCAGTGACATTTTTAGGGTGCTGTTTTTTTACAAAATCTGATAGATGAATTCCATGCATCCAGTCCATCGTAATTACTTTTTCATTTGAAAGCGCATCGTAATAATCTGGAAATTTGAGATTTGAAATCATTCCACATCGAGTGGTTATTTCTTTGCTGCGCTTTAGTTCAAGGCAATAATCTATCTCCTCGATCAATTTTGATTCGACTTCTTTAAAATATTTTTCCGTATCATTTCCTTTAAGATTGAGGAGCTGTTTAGCAAATGGTTTGACAATGGCTAGATCGGATGAAATGCTATCGGCCACTCCGGGATATTGGATTTTGACTGCTAATTCTTTACCATTCAGCTTGGCCTTATGCACTTGACCGATACTGGCTGCATGATGGGATTTAGAATCAAAATGGTCATATAATTCCTCAGGACTTTTGCCGAAGTATTTTCTAAATGTCTTTACCACTAGTTGAGGGGAAAGTGGAGGTACGGAAAATTGAGCTAAGGAAAACTGGTTGACGTAAGCTTCAGGCAACATTGTTTTGTCCATGCTCAGCATTTGAGCTACTTTTAGAGAACTGCCTTTTAGCTGAACCAAACCATTGTAAATATCTTCAGCGTTATTTTGATCCAAATTGGATTTAGCATCTTCCGGATTTGTGATTTTCTCACCGTAGTATTTCAATTGATTTGCGCCAACTTTAAATCCCGTGGAAATCAATTTGCTTGCCCGACCGATTTTACTCACAGGGATGGCATCGATAGTCTTCATAAAATGGCTTTTTCGTTGATGATGAATTTGGCAAAATCAACAATGCTCTCAAGTGGCTTGTAGTCGGAAATGTCATAAGCCGTATTGACGAATTTTTCGATCATGACATCGGTCTTTTCAAATCCCGGAGACTGGTCTTTAATCCAAAATCGCAGAATGACCAAAAATTGGCCCCAACCCAATTCCTCCATCGCAGCAGTTGGAATTTGGAGTTTTTTGTTGACGTCTTCGCTTACCATGTTTTCTTTGGCCAGGTACCCTTTGAAAAGTTTTGATAGAGGAGCCAGCTGTCTGATTTTCCCGGAAAGATCCCCCTTTTGATCCAAGGCAAATAATACATAACTTCTGTTTGCGGTCAACAACTCAAAGAAGGTGTAGTAAAATGCAAGTAATTTCCCTCGGTTGTCATACCTTGAGTACTCTTGAGACTTTTCGATCAGGGTGAGTGTATGTTGGAAAAATGTTATCCAAATGGAGGATTGAATTGCTTCGAAATTGCCAAAATGAGCATAGAATTCTGCTTCAGATATTTTTATGTTTTTACAAAACTTGAAAACTGAAACAGGCAATCGCTCCTCTTCCAATACATAATCCATGTATTTTGAGACAATTTGTTCTTTGGTGATTTTCTTTCTTTTTGTAGCAGCCATTTTAAGAATATTTTAATCTCAAGAAATTTGAATACCTAGCGTGATAGCTAAACCTAGTCAGATAAGGCAATAACCATAACTTAAAGCATTTGTTTAGTCACTTATCAGTGATATCTTCATTATGCATCGACTTATTGTTCCTTGTCTCTAAGAACCCATTCTTTAAATCATTTCAAATCCATGGATTTTTAAGGCTTTTTGATGAGCGAATCATCCATAAGCGGCTAGGCCTTTTTTTTATTTTTTAATCCAGTTGGTGCAGAATTCTCTTAATAATACCTACTTTTGCAGTTCGTTTTTTGGGTATGGAAAAAATAAGGAATTTCTGCATTATCGCACACATCGACCATGGAAAAAGCACCTTGGCCGATCGCCTTTTGGAGGCCACTTCTACTGTGACCGCGAGGGAGATGCAAGAGCAGTTGCTCGATAATATGGATTTGGAGCGCGAGCGGGGGATCACGATCAAAAGCCATGCAATTCAAATGAATTATCACTATGAGGGTGCGGATTATATTCTAAATCTTATCGACACTCCCGGGCACGTGGATTTTTCGTATGAAGTATCCAGGTCAATCGCGGCATGTGAAGGGGCCTTGTTGATTGTGGATGCATCTCAGGGTATCGAAGCGCAGACCATTTCCAATCTTTATCTTGCCATGGAGCATGATTTAGAGATCATTCCGGTAATCAATAAAATTGATCTTCCTGGTGCACAACCCGAAGAAGTAAAAGACCAAATAGTCGATCTGCTTGGTATAGATGGAGATGATGTAGTTTATGCATCCGCAAAGGAAGGGATTGGAATTGCTGAAATTCTGGAAGCCATTGTAAACCGAGTGCCTGCACCAAGCGGTAACCCAGACGAGCCGCTACAGGCCATGATCTTCGATTCTGTTTTCAATTCATACAGGGGAATAGAAGTTATCTTCAGAATATTCAATGGAGAAATAAGAAAAGGGGATAAAGTAAAATTCATCAATACCGGAAAAACATACGATGCTGATGAAATAGGAGTGCTAGGGTTCAAACAACAACCAGCAAATAAAATCAGTGCCGGAAATGTTGGATATCTTATTTCCGGAATCAAAGTTGCCAAAGAAGTAAAAGTTGGGGATACGATCACGCATGTGGACCGTCCTTGTGCCAAAGGAATCAAAGGATTTGAAAATGTGAAACCCATGGTTTTTGCAGGCATTTACCCGGTAGAGACCAGCGAATATGAGGAGCTTCGCGCCTCCATGGAAAAGCTACAGCTTAACGATGCCTCGTTGGTGTGGGAGCCTGAAACATCCGTAGCACTTGGTTTTGGGTTTAGGTGTGGGTTCCTCGGAATGCTGCACATGGAAATAGTTCAGGAACGGCTGGAGCGAGAGTTTGACATGACCGTGATTACTACTGTGCCATCGGTGCAGTTTCGGGCAATCAAGACTGATGGAACCTTTTTGGAAGTAAACGCACCTGCCGAAATGCCGGAGCCTAATACGATATCGCATATTGAGGAGCCATATATCAAGGCACAAATCATTTCGAAATCAGATTATATCGGGCCGATTATTGCCTTGGCTATCGACAAGCGCGGGGTGATCAAAAATCAGGTTTATCTCACTAGTGATCGTGTAGAATTAACGTTTGAATTGCCTTTGGCAGAAATTGTCTTTGACTTTTTTGACCGTTTGAAAACCATCTCTCGTGGCTATGCTTCTTTGGATTATGAGTTGATTGGATATCAAAAATCAACCATGGTGAAGTTGGATATTATGCTCAATGGTGATAAAGTAGATGCACTATCGGCCATTGTGCATCGAGACAAGGCTTACGAATGGGGCAAGCGACTTTGTGAAAAATTAAGAGGATTGATACCTCGCCAGATGTTTGAGATTGCCATACAGGCATCTATTGGTACCAAGATTATTGCGAGAGAAAGCGTGAAAGCCATGCGAAAAAATGTATTGGCAAAATGCTACGGTGGAGATATTACAAGGAAGAGAAAGCTTCTTGAGAAGCAGAAAAAGGGCAAGAAACGTATGAAAAGTGTGGGGAATGTGGAAATTCCTCAAGAGGCATTTATGGCAGTGCTCAAGTTGGATTGATCTTAGTTGTGATAAATGTTAGTTGAAAAAAGCATTAAAAATCCATGACAGGCAACTGTTTTTCGGATAATCCATAAAATATAAATAGCCAACTCTATATTAAATTCAAAACAGGCATGGCAACACTACTCGACGGAAAAAAAACATCTTCGGACATTAGAATTGAAATTGCTGAAAAGGTAGAAGCAATAAAAATCAAGGGAGGTAAAATTCCCCATCTTGCGGCAATTTTGGTGGGGAATGACGGAGCGAGCGAAGCCTATGTCAGCAATAAGGTAAAAGATTGTGCTCAGGTCGGGTACAAGTCCACCCTGAAGCGGTTCGACAATTCAGTGACTGAGGAGGAACTTTTAGAAGAAGTAGAAAGAATTAATGACGATCCGGACATTGATGGATTGATCGTTCAATTGCCGATTCCAGATCATATTTCTGTACAAAAAGTTACTGATAGGATAAAACCTGAAAAGGACGTAGATGGCTTTCACCCCGTCAATGTTGGGCGCATGGCCAAAAGTCTTCCTGCATATATTTCTGCTACACCATATGGTATTTTGCAATTGTTAGAAAGGTATGAAATTGAAACTTCTGGCAAGCACTGCGTGGTCATCGGAAGGAGTGATATCGTAGGATCGCCAATGAGCATCCTGCTTTCGCGAAAGGGCTACCCAGGCAACTGTACGGTCACGTTGTGCCATAGCAGGACGAAAGATATCAAGGAAATGACGTTGCAGGCGGATATTGTCGTTGCGGCATTGGGTATTCCTGGATTCTTGACCGGGGATATGATTAAAGAAGATACTGTGGTCATTGATGTGGGAATTTCCCGTGTAGAGGATGCATCTAAGAAAAGCGGATTTGCATTGAAAGGCGATGTGGATTTTGACAGTGTGGCTCCAAAGTGCAGTTTTATCACCCCTGTGCCTGGAGGTGTGGGACCAATGACCAGGGCATCTTTGTTGATGAATACGCTGCTTGCCGCAGAGAAAAAAATATACAATTAGCACCAAATACTTTTCCCCAATATTTGTTATTTAAGCAATGGACAAAACAGAACTTGCCGAAATCGATATGAAACTTCCATTGATGGAAAATTTCTATACCGTTCAGGGTGAGGGATTTCATTCTGGAAAGGCGGCGTACTTCATCAGATTGGCAGGGTGTGATGTAGGGTGCACTTGGTGTGATGTAAAGGAATCTTGGAATGCCGGAGATCATGAGTTTGTTGCAGTAAGTGACATGATTGCTATGGCGCAGGAATCCACTTCCAAAATGGTTGTGATTACAGGCGGAGAGCCATTGATGTATGACCTTGAAGTGTTGACAATAGCACTGAAAATCCATGGATTTAACACACATTTGGAGACTTCCGGAGCCTATAAGCTAACAGGGGTTTGGGATTGGATTTGCCTTTCTCCAAAAAAATTCAAGCAACCACTGCCAGAAGTATTTCAAAGTGCAGATGAGCTTAAAGTAATTGTTTTTAACAAACATGATTTCAAGTGGGGTGAACAAATGGCAGCGAAAGTTAGTACAGGCTGTAAGCTTTATTTACAACCGGAATGGTCTAAGGCTGATGAAATGCTACCGCAAATCATAGCATACGTCAAAAACAATCCCCGCTGGGAAATATCGTTACAGGTACATAAATTCATGAATATCCCGTAATTTATGACATATGCCATTTTGGGGGGATTATTGGGGCATGCCCATATGTGATTATTATTTAGAATTGGCTATGTTACAGTAAATTTTAATTGGATGAAAGGTACTGTTTTTCTAGTCATATTTTTGTTAATCTCATCGTTCACATTTGGTCAGCCTGGCTATTCTACTAAATCAAAAAAGGCGATAAAGCTGTATGAGAACGCACAACTGCTTTTGCGGCAACGGAAATTTCCGGAGGCGATTGAGAAGTTGAACGACGCCGTAGCAAAAGACAATGATTTTCTGGAGGCACACTTAAAGCTAGCATTTTCCTATGAATTGTTGCGAAATGTACCTGGCCAACAAAAGCATTTGGAAGAAATTGTAAGGATTGCACCACATTCTTATAAATATAAAAACGTTTATTACTCTCTCGGTAAGGTATATTTCAATACCGGTAGATATGAGGAGTCTGCTGGAATGTTACAGGAATTGGAGCGGATGGGCATTTCCAATCCGCGTATTAGAGCTGATGTAGAGGATCTTCGAACCAATATAAGTTTTGCCTTAGAAAATATCAAAAAACCCTTGTATATCCATCCAGAGGCACTTTCTGAAACCTTAAATGCCTTTCCGCTCCAATACTTTCCGGTGCTGACAGCGGATGAAAATACGATCATTTACACTGCAAGAAGTGGGGTGTCCTTTAGCCATGACGAAAACATCATGATCAGTGAAAAGGATCAAAGTGGCCAATGGAAAACCCCCGTTTCTATTTCTCCAAATATCAATTCACAATTCAATGAAGGTACTTGTGCCATCTCAGCAGACGGGCGTACACTTATTTTTACCAACTGTGAGGGACGGCCTTCTGTTGGGGGGTGCGATTTGTATATCACTTACAAAACCGGAGAGGAGTGGAGCGTGCCGAAGAACCTTGGCGAAAATATCAATTCAATTTCGTGGGATTCCCAACCAACTTTGTCGGCAGATGGAAGAAAATTATTTTTCATTTCAGATAGGAGTGGAGGATTTGGAAAAAGAGACATTTGGATGTCGAAACTAAATGCAGATCAAGAATGGCAGAAGGCTGTAAACCTTGGGCCTGGAGTAAATACCAAAGAAGATGAAGTTTCGCCATTTATCCACGTTAATGGAACAACCTTGTTTTTTGCTTCGAAGGGATTTCCGGGGTTTGGAGGATTTGATCTCTACAAAAGTGAGCTGAAGGATGGGGTATGGATGCGCCCAACCAATCTTGGATACCCTGTTAATACCCATGAAGATCAAGTGTCGCTGTTCGTTTCCACCAATGGAAAAAATGGTTATTACTCATTTGAACGAATTGGGAAAGATGGGAAAAAGCAAAGTTTACTATATGGATTTGAATTTCCTCAAAAAGGCATCTTAGACAATCGGAGTATTTACCTTACGGGAAATGTGTATGATGCTGATACCCAAGAACCTCTTGATGCAAAAATTGAGCTGTTTGACTTGGGGTCTGAAGAACCGTTGGCAATATTTACTTCCGACCCTGTCACAGGGGAGTATTTTTCCATTTTAAATGAGGAAAGCAAAATTGCACTTTACATTGAGCGCGAGGGGTATTTATTCGAAAGTCAATCTTTTGATATCAAGGTTGAGGACAGTGATAAAATCAAAAAGGATATTTATCTAAAACCCATCAAAAAGGGAAATACTGTTCGGCTGAACAATATATTTTTTGAATTCAATAGTGCCCAATTGACGCAAAGCTCAGAAACTGAACTCAATAAAATAGTCAGTTTTTTGTCTCTAAATCCAGATGTGAAAATTATGATTTCTGGCCATACAGATAACCAAGGGGCAGAAAATTACAATCTCGATTTGTCTGAAAAGCGGGCCAAATCAGTTTACAATTTTCTGATACAGCAAGGGATTTCATCTGATAATTTAACATATAAAGGCTTTGGTGAATCCCAACCTCTCGCAACCAACAATACTGAGGAAGGCCAAAAGATCAACCGGAGAATAGAATTTTCTATCGAAGAAAACTAGTTACCAGTCAGAAGTTAGTATGACAAGCTAAAAGCCACAGCGGTTTAATCCGATCAGTTCATAAATGCTTTTTTTGAAGGAATGGAATATGATGAAAGATTCCCATCATTTTTTAGAAAGATGTTAATTATTCATATATTTAGTTGATTCTTTTTTTTACTAAACCTCAAAATTATGGCTTTAGAGCAAAGGTTAGCATCCATTCCATTTGGAGCGCTAATTGGCGGGCCTATGAATGCCGCCATTCAGGCGCAGGCAAATGCTGCGTTATCAACAGTTGATTTTATCAAAAGCGTTGGGTTTGACAAGGATGACAAGGTTGTAAATGTGGTATTTAAGTATGGCACCAAAAGTGACGAACAAACGTTGGAAGTTCCACTTTTGACGATCGTGCCAATTCCATTTATTCGCATTGATGACATGAATATCAACTTCAAGGCGAGCATGTCACAATCCACTGAGTCGGAAGAAAGCGAGAAAAAAAGTAAAGAAGTAAGTGCTTCGCTGACAGCTGGGGCAAGTTATTGGTTTGCAAAGGCCGAAATGAGTGCTTCAGTTTCTAGCAAAAAGGATTCTACATCCACAAAGAATTCCAAGTATTCTGTGGAGTATACGATTGATGTCGGCGTGCATGCCGTTCAGGATGATATGCCGGCCGGAATGGCAAAGATTCTTAATATCCTTACAGCCACGATTGACAAACAGCAAGATCAACAGAATTCCAAAAAACCTTAATTTATGGCTGAACTTCAGCAAATACTTGGTTCTATTTTTAGGGATATTGCCCAAGCGAGAGTTACTTCTGATCTTTATTCGAGAAACATCAGCAAATATTATGAGCAGGATCCGTTGTTGAGAAAATTTCCTCTTCCCAGAACCGACGTAGATGAGGTCGAAGTGGATTTGAAATTTGTGATGGCTGGATTAGAAGCAACCACAGATCAGGATGAGAGTCGAGAATCTTCTACCGCCACCATTTTCACTAAAATAGCCGGGAATCTTTCAGATGGGCTGTTTGAAAATATGCGTGCTGCTTCAGGAAAATTCGCTAATTTATCTGAACAAACTGCAAATCGGTTGGAGGGATTGGAGCATAGGATTTATCTAAGCCAGAGTTTGCTGATTTATTTTCAAAATCATCGAGCGCAATTGATGCATGATGGCAAATTTGATGTTGGAAAGGCACTTAGCGATATCAAACAATTACTAAAGTCCAACCTTGAGGAACAATTAGGCGATTCTGGTCTTACTGAGAATCAATTACAGGATATTGAGAAAAAGGTTTTTGCCAATTTGAAAATAGAAAACCATCTTAAATCCATTAAAAAGCCCCTTGAGGAAAGTTACAATGGTGATGCAGATTTCAGGGCAACGGTGGAGGTGACGGTGGATAAGTTGGCAGAAGCACCTGATACTGCTATTTCATCCATAAAAGTGAAGGCGCGTGTGCGCAATTATATTTGGTCCAAGGTAGAACACGAAGGAAAGACCTGGAGGTCATTAAACCCGGAATAAAACAATATTATGGCAAATCAATCCGCAATGTCTTTGTATCAGCTCATGGGAGCTCCCTTGCAAGCTTTAGTGGAGGCAGAATCGAACGCTGCATTCGCAACAGCTAGATTTATCAGGGAAGTTGGCTTCACCGAAAAGCCGCAGGATGGCAGTGACAAGTCATTGGAAGACTTTGGAAACTTGAGGATGGTTACTTTCAAACATGAAAGAACTGATTCAAATGGTGATACAAGAACTTTCAAAGTGGAAGTTCCGTTGCTTTCGCTCGTACCGATTCCTGCACTACAGATTAAGGATGCCAATCTCGACTTTTATGTGAGGATCGTCGATAACCCAAAAGTGCATCAGACTATGGAATTGGAGAATACCGAAAAGAATTCACTGATGAAGGGGTTTTCTGAAACGATGCCACGTGACATGAAGGGAACCATTGGGAGGGAGCAATCTGATGTTTCCCGAAAAAGTGCCTTGGATATGCAGATAAAAGTAAACATCAGGATGGAGCAAGCAGATGTTCCGGCAGGGTTGGGAAGGCTTTTTAATTTGATGTCGGAAAACGTATCAATTACGGAGCAAAAAAAATAGAACTATGGAAAATTCACCAGGCCAATCAGCAGGACTCAAATGCCCGGACTGCGGTAGCCACATACCTACAACGATTGAAGTGCTCTTACACAATGCGGCTATTTTTTGCAGCAATTGCGGGCTAAAGCTAACCATAGACAGGCAGGAATCTAAATCGGGGTTAGACAAGCTACGCAATTTGGATGAGGCGCTCCAAAAAGCCAACAAGGTAAAAAAATCATTTAGTTAATTTTTCTATATGAATTCCGGCGAGCAGCAGAGCGACATAACTAAATTCGGGGTTTGGGGTAAGTTTATCCACAGACTGAGCCATGGATTTTCGATGACTTTAGCATATATTTTTCAACAAAAGGTGCTTTTGCGGTCATGGAAAATCAGTGCATTTGGAGGCAGATTTCAGAAGAAAGGGGATAGTGGTGAAGGAGAGCATCCTTCTGAGACAGAGCCAACTCGATATCATTTATTTGGTTATAAATCCATGAAAGTTGATATCAGTATTTCGGAATGTCCTGAACCCAAAGGATACAGCAAGCTGATCGAGGTGATGAAGAACCATACGTACAATAAATAAGTGTCAAATAATTTTCATGGATTTTAATGGCTTTCAACCTTTCATTGATGGGCTAAACATCACACAGCAAGAGCATTTTAAGCAATTTCAAACCCTGCCCAATCCATCATTTTTTGAGGAGATAAAGTCAGATATATTAGGTTATATAAGGCAAAACTATCTTGGCGCGATTCCGGCATACGAAATAGAACCATGGCTGAGCGGTTGGAGTAAAATGAGCATGGGTTCTCAAGGCATTTTAAGTATTGGATTATACTTTATGGTAATGGACTATTATCATGCTAAAAAAGTAATTCCTAGAAGATTCAAAAATTTACAAAGTAAAAGAAGGTCAAACTTCCAGACATACCTAAAGAAGAGAACTGATGAAGGTATTAGAATTAAAACTGCCAATCAGCTAAAAGCGGTTACAATATCAGCGTTGATGCCAGATTCTTGGATTGGAGAAAATAGTATTGCAGAAAAAGTCAAGGAAGTAGTTCAGTCCACTGGTTATTATACTAAAGTCAAGGTTGATTTTGATCTACATATTCCATTGAGTGGGAAAAACTGGCTTAAGAACAAAAAGGTGATGGAATGGGAAAAGCTCAAAAAAGCTTTGGATGTAGGATGCCCACAAATCGTCACATATATCATTTATAAGGGAAAGTATTTTCCTGCTGATAAGACTGGCATTGCCTATGCTTATAAGATTGGCAAACGAAAAAATATTGAAATTTCCATGTATGATCTGGCTGATGGAGCCGAGTCAAACCGGATAAATATTAATTTGGATGAAAGCAGAAAAATATCAATAGGTGGTATTAGTGCTTTTTACATAGAGGAATATGAGCCGTATAATATTAGGAATTCTTCGATTGGTGGTTGGTTTGATGCTATCATTTCCATTCCGTTTTGGTGGTATCTGAAAAGGATTTATATTTTATTAATGCATCAGATATTTAGTCTCAGCAAGACAGTCAACCAATTTCATGGATTTTGGGTGCTTTGTTGAGCCCTAAAATGAAAAAAGCCCCAATCCATCTGGATTGGGGCTTTGCTTTATATATTTAGCTTATTATTTACTTTCCTTGTCATCCACTTCTTCGTATTCGACATCAGATACATCAGAATCAGAACTATCTTGATCTGCAGTCTCGTCAGTAGGAGCTCCAGCCTGTGGGCCACCTTCAGCACCGGGCTGTGCCCCGCCAGTAGCAGCATACATTTCTTGAGCAGCACCTTCCCAAGCTTTATTTACAGTTTCCAAAGCAGCGTCAATGGCAGCCAAGTCTTGAGATTTGTGTGCATCTTTAAGACTTTGCAGCGCACCCTCAATGGCAGTTTTATTTCCTTCGGAAAGTTTCTCGCCATATTCTTTCAACTGCTTCTCTGTCTGGAAGATCATTGAATCAGCAGCGTTTACCTTTTCAATTTTTTCCTTTTCTGTTTTATCCGATTCTGCATTGGCCTCAGCCTCTTGCTTCATTTTTTCGATCTCCTCGTCTGTCAATCCCGAAGAAGCTTCGATACGGATTTTTTGCTCTTTTCCTGTGCCTTTATCCGTAGCACTTACGTGCAATATACCGTTGGCATCAATATCAAAAGCTACTTCGATTTGAGGCACTCCTCTTGGAGCTGGTGGGATTCCGTCTAAGTGGAACCGGCCAATAGTCCTGTTGTCTTTGGCTAATGGACGCTCTCCTTGCAATACATGAATCTCAACAGATGGCTGTTGGTCAGCCGCAGTAGAGAATACTTCAGATTTTTTTGTTGGGATCGTAGTATTCGATTCGATCAATTTAGTAAATACCCCACCCATGGTTTCAATTCCCAGGGATAATGGCGTTACGTCCAATAGAAGTACATCTTTTACTTCACCTGTCAACACACCACCCTGGATCGCTGCACCAATAGCAACTACCTCATCAGGGTTCACACCCTTAGATGGTTTTTTTCCAAAGAATGATTCTACTTCTTCCTGTATTTTTGGGATTCTAGTGGATCCACCAACTAAAATGACATCGTCAATATCCGATGCGGTCAAGCCGGCATCTTCCAACGCTTTTTTGCAAGGCTCCAATGTTCTTTGTACCAGATCATCAGTCAACTGCTCAAATTTTGCCCTAGAGAGATTTCGCACTAAGTGTTTTGGAATTCCATCAACAGGCATGATATACGGCAAGTTGATTTCTGTACTAGTAGAACTTGAAAGTTCAATTTTGGCTTTTTCAGCAGCTTCTTTCAATCGCTGAAGTGCCATTGGATCTTTTCTTAGATCTATATTTTCATCCTTCAAAAACTCCTCTGCCAACCAGTTAATAATTTTAGAATCGAAGTCGTCTCCTCCTAGGTGCACATCGCCATTGGTAGATTTTACTTCGAAAACGCCATCGCCGAGTTCTAGGATAGAAATGTCAAATGTTCCGCCTCCAAGGTCAAACACTGCAATTTTAATATCCTGATTTTTTTTGTCTAAGCCATAAGTCAATGCGGCAGCAGTAGGCTCGTTGATAATTCTTTTCACTTCCAAACCTGCTATCTGACCAGCCTCTTTTGTAGCTTGTCTTTCCGCATCATTGAAGTATGCCGGAACGGTAATTACTGCCTCTGAAACTGTGGTGCCTAGATAATCTTCTGCTGTTGACTTCATTTTTTGAAGTACCATGGCAGATAATTCTTGTGGAGTATATAATCGATCTCCGATTTTCACCCTAATAGTGTCATTGTTGCCCTTTTCAACCTTGTAGGACATGTTTTTTCTTTCATCACTTACCTCGCTGAACTTTTTTCCCATAAATCTCTTGATGGAACTTATGGTATTTTCAGGGTTGGTAATCGCCTGGCGCTTGGCCGGATCACCAACTTTTCGTTCTCCATTTCCATTGTCGAGGAATGCAACAATAGAAGGTGTTGTTCTTCTTCCTTCGCTGTTAGGGATTACAACTGGTTCGTTACCCTCCATTACGGCAACGCAGGAGTTGGTAGTACCTAAGTCAATTCCTATGATTTTTCCCATGATATTTTATTTATAATTCAAATTTGATTTCTTTCATCGACCGTTCACTATCAAGGGTTATGCCAACTGCAAATGGCATCTTTTTCGATGACATTATGGCAGGAATGAATATGATCAAATACTTCCTTGTATCAAAACATAGCCATTTCCGTCAGCATTCTTTCAATTCTATTTAGTCGCGGCTATTTGTTTTTGACTTCCAATTGTGGCGTGGGTAATATTTATCAAAAATTACACGGAAATGTGGGATGTGCTTTTTCTAAATTTTCACTTTATTTTAATCAGCTATCAAAAATGAGCGCACAAGATGTTTAAGAAGGGAATTCTAATTGATGCTATTTTTGGAACATCTTTTATTATTTCCCTAATCCTGCTGACCCAGGCAACACGTTTTTTAGGAGAGTTCAGCTTGTTGGATCCAATTGGGGATGCCATAGGTGACGTGGAAATGACCGATCTTGTATTTTCAGAAATCAGGGAGAATCCGAAGGTGGATAGAAATGTGGTGATGGTAAATATTGGTAATCTTTCCAGAAGGGAGATAGCTCAGGAACTATCAATAATCAATCAATTCGAACCTGCAGTAATAGGCATCGATAGCTATTTTCGGCACCTGAAGCAAGATTCGCTTGGAGATTTAATTTTGAACAGGGCACTTACAAATATCAAAAATCTGGTAGTTGTCAGTGAATTACAATATAATTTCATGACAGATGCGTACGATTCTATCCGGTATTCCAACCCGCTGTTCAATGTAGGCCAGACGGGGTTTGCCAATTTAGAAACCAATGCGCTGACCCAGCATCAATTCAAAGTATGCCGGTCTTTTCCTCCAAAGAAAGAAATCAAAGGACGGGATGAGTTGGCGTTTTCCGTCAAGGTCGCAGAGTTATATGATGCAGAAAAGGCAAGATCTTTTTTGGATCGCGATAACCAAGCTGAAATCATTAATTACCGCGGAAATGTGATGGATTTTGGCCAATCCAAATTTAGCGGGAGATTTACTGCACTGGATGTCGCGGATGTTTTTCAACGAAAATTCACTCCCGAGCTTATAAAAGGTAAAATTGTGTTGTTTGGATACATGGGTCAGGACTTCAATGACCGATCGTGGGAAGATAAATTCTATACACCCCTTAACATAAAATATGCAGGAAGGTCAAACCCTGACATGTTTGGCGTAGTGATTCATGCCAATATTATTTCGATGATTTTGGATGAAGATTATATAAATGAGCAAAGCAAGTTTTCGAGCATTGTGTCAGGCGTTGTTATATGCTTTCTTACCGTCCTATTTTTTACATGGATTTATTGGCGGCTGCCACAGTGGTACGATGGCCTTACCAAATCATTACAGCTTTTGGGCGTATTCGTGATTCTTACATTTAACGTCATGGTTTTTCATTGGTTTAATTACAAGACAAACTTAACACTGGCAACCATCATGATTGCACTTGCTGGGGATTCTTTGGAAGTGTGCTTCGGCTTGATCAAGAACTTATTTTCGAAGCAAGGGCGAAAGCTCATATTTAAAGTATATAAGGACAACAATAAAATATATAGTAACAACTAAAATAATTTGATGATGAAAAGAGTATTACTAATTCTAATAATCCAAGGTGTGCTGGTGGGCAGTCTGATGGCACAGCAATCTGTGTTTTCGGTTATTTTGAACAAAGGTGAAAATACCTATGGTTCGGGGTCTGCTTTTGCTCCTGTGCTTTTGGGTTCGGCACTTACCAAGGATGATGAACTGAAAGTTGCAAGTGATGGCTATGTGGCCTTGGTACATGAGTCAACAGGATCGAGTCTCGAACTAAAACAGTCTGGCCAGTTTACTGTTTCGGAATTGGAGCAAAGAGTATCGGATCAGACATCTACCGTGCTGGACAAATACGGTAAATTTTTAATGGATAAATTGAACCTTAGTTCGAATGGCAATCAAAATCTGAACGTGACGGGAGCCGTGGAGCGTGGTGAAGAGGGCTTGATAAAAGTATACCTTCCAAGTGCCATGGATGTCTTTGGCAATGAAGCCGTGGTTTCTTGGCAGCAGACGGATGATATCAAAGATTATGTGTTAACGATAAAAAATATGTTTGATGAGGTGATTGATGAGCAGACTGTGCGCGGCACAAGTTTCACTATGGATATGGAAGGGGCCAACTTGAAAAAGGAATCGTTGATGATCGTTAACGTGAGAGCCAAAGGCAATGATGAGGTCTATTCCAGAGATTATGGAATTAAGAGGCTTTCTGATGATGCAAAGGCCTCTTTGAATGATGAATATAGTGATATAATCCAGATGGGTAGCTCAGAGGACTCCCTGAATAAATTGCTTTTGGCTACTTTTTTTGAGGAGAATGAACTGCTAGTAGATGCGCTTACTTACTACCGAAAAGCCATGGCACTCTCTCCGGATTCACTTGGCTTTGCTAAACTTTATGAAGGATTTCTAAAGCGAAATGGATTAATGAGATAGCTGTCAAATTTATAATATCTCGAAAGGTTCAAGTTGGTACTTGAACCTTTTTAGTAATACGGTCTTTAGTTAAAAGTCATGGATTTCTGAGGCTTTTTTATCCTATTTGGAGTATCAATGCATTCATTCCCATAAGTGGATTTTTCTTGATATACATGGCGAGTTGGAAGAACCTAATTCCATTTTCATGGAGTTAGGTATTTTTTTTCAATCTTTGTGGCTTGTTTCAATATTAATCATCAATAAATGATCACGATCGTTGTAGGTACCAATAGGAAGGATTCTGTTTCTCAGCATGTCGCCATTCAATATTCTGAAATATTAAAAGAGCAGGGCCAAGACAGTACCATTCTTAATTTAAGTGAATTGCCTCTGGATTATATATATTCTGCTCTTTATGAAAACGTAGGTAAAAATGAGCATTTCAACCAAATTAGGGAATTGATGAACAGCTCAAAAAAGTTTGTATTTATCATTCCGGAGTATAACGGTTCTTTTCCAGGGGTTTTAAAAGCATTTATTGATGGGTTGGACAGGTCGAAGTCACTGACAGGAAAGAAGGGTGCTTTGGTAGGAATATCAGCTGGTGATCAGGGCGCGGGAATCGCCCTGAGTCACTTTACCGATATTTTGCATTATTGTGGAACCCACGTGCTTGCCTTACGTCTACGGATTCCAACTATTGGTAATTACATGACGGATAACCGGATTTCGGATGGAAAATATCTCTCTAAAATCCATAAACAATCCAGCCAGTTGATTGCATTCTAATCTACATTGTCATGTAAAAACTTATTGTTTCCTAAGATATTATTATCATCATTCAGATTATATCTAGAAATGTTTTTTTCCGAAGAATGTGGTACATTTTGGAGATTGACATTTCTTCGAATGTACGCCGGAGTATCCCATTTATCCCTGTAATCTTCGTCAGGAGGATTATTTCCTTGTTTCAGACTTTTTAATTTTTCTATCCGTTCTTTGGATTGTTGTTGGAGATTATCCCGTTTGTAATCCAATTGGTTATTTACAGGTTCGGGTTGTTCTTTAAACCTTTTTTCATGTGGCTCACCGATATTGTCGAGCACATCATCGTGCAAGCCAACAAAATGTGTGCTCAATTCTTCCTCGTCCTTGACAGGAGTTGTTTCAGGTTTGTTGAACACGTAGGTTCTGGAGTTGCCGAAAAGCTCCGGTTGTTGTGGAATGGGTTCTGGAGCAGGTTTGCGTTCAGCAAATATGTCAATTTGTCCATCATCCTTTTTTACCTCACGATTAGTGTCTAAATCAATTACCGTTTGCTTTCTTGCTTGAGGTACATTTGGGCTATGCTCAAATCCTGTAGCAATCACTGTTACACGGATACTCTCACCCAACCCTGAGTCGATACCGTGACCGAATATCACTTCGGCTTCGTCACCGGCCATCTCCGAAATGTAATCAGTGATTTCAGAGAGTTCGTCCATTTGCAATTCTGCATCCTCTCCGGATATTATGGATAATAGAACCTTTTGCGCACCTAGAATATCCTTCTCATTGAGGAGAGGCGAAGCCAAAGCCTCTTCTGCTGCCCTTCGAGCCCTGTTTTCACCGTCAGTGGTTGAGGATCCCATGACCGCTGATCCAGAGCTGCTCATTACAGTTTTCACATCTTCAAAATCCACGTTAACGTAGCCGGGTACCGTGATGATCTCAGCGATACCTTTAGCGGCTGTGGTCAGAATGTTATCTGCTTGTGCAAATGCATTTCGTATCGGAAGGTTACCATATACTTCGCGCAACTTATCGTTCAGAATAACTAAGACTGTATCACAATTATTTTTCAACTCGTTGATCCCGGCTTCTGCCTGATTCATTTTCTTTTTTCCCTCAAAGCCAAACGGGGCAGTGACAATTCCTACCGTCAAAATCCCCAACTCTCTAGCAACTTTGGCAATGATTGGAGCGGCACCTGTACCCGTTCCGCCACCCATTCCGGCAGTGATAAAGACCATTTTCGTATCGTCGCTCAATAGGTTTCTGATATCTTCTTTGCTCTCTATTGCGGCATTCATGCCCTTTTCAGGATTGGCCCCGGCACCCAACCCTTCTGTGAGGTTGATCCCCAGTTGAAGTTTGTTTGGAATAGGGCTTGTCATTAAGGCTTGCGAATCTGTATTGCAAATTACAAATTCCACATCCTTTATACCTAAGCTGAACATGTGGTTGACGGCGTTGCTTCCACCACCACCAACACCAATTACCTTAATAATGGATTTGTGATGTTTTGGGATATCGAATGAATACGTGTTATCAATCATGGCTGCAATGTTTAGTTCCTCTATATAATGTTGTTAGTAATCTTCTTTATTGTCAATGTCATCAATCAACAGGCCTTTGGTCTTGTCTAGGATTTTGCGAAAAATATCGCTTCCACGGTCGCGTTTGTCCTTTTTGCTATTGAATAATTCCGTCTTTTCCTGGTACCTGTTTTCCCTTTCATCCAGTGCCCTGAAACCAGAAAGTACAAGTCCAACTGTTGTGGCATACATCGGGGATTTTACTGCCTCAATCTTGCTCTTGCCGAGGTGCTCGTTAGGATATCCTATTCTGGCGTCCATTCCAGTCATATATTCGAAAAGTTGTTTCAATCCCTGTAATTGCGCTCCACCACCAGTGATCACAATGCCACCTGCAAGCTTGGACTGATATCCTGAGGTAATTATTTCAGAATGTATCAGTTCAATGATCTCCTGCATGCGCGCTTCAATGATATGCGACAGGTTTTTAATGGAAATTTCCTTAGGGGCACGATTTCTTAGCCCTGGAATAGAAACAATTTCGTTCGGACTTGCCTCTTCAGGAATGGCCCTGCCAAATTTTGTTTTAAGTAGTTCTGCCTGATGTTGCATCACCATGCATCCCTGCTTGATATCTTGAGTAATGATGTTTCCACCAAGGGGAATGACAGCAGTGTGGCGAATAATATTGTCATGGAAAATAGCAAGATCAGTAGTGCCACCACCAATATCCACTAGGCAAACCCCGGCTTCTTTTTCTTCATCGCTCAATACAGACAGGCTCGATGCCAATGGCTCCAAGATCAGGTTTTGAATTTCTAAGTCTGCACGTTTTACACATTTGTTGATGTTGTTGATTGCATTGGTTTGGGCAGTGATCACATGAAAATCAGCCTCAAGCCTAACCCCAGACATACCTACAGGGTCTTTGATGCTGTCTTCATAATCCACATAATAATCTTGCGGCATCACGTGAATAATTTCACTACCGGGAGGGATCACGATTTTGTACATATCGTTGGTGATACGATTGATGTCTTCTATCGTTATTTCATCATCCGCAGAATTTCTTGTGATGCTTCCGTGCTGGATTGAGCTTTTGATGTGTTGCCCGGCAATACCTACGTTCGCCACACGGATGTTGATGCCGGATTGATTTTCTGCCTCTTCTACAGCTTTTTCAATGGCAAAAATGGTCTTGTCAATATTTGATACGATACCTCGGATGACCCCATCCGATACCGCTTGCCCCATTCCCAATACTTCGAGTTTGCCATACTCGTTTTTGCGCCCGACGATGACGCAAATTTTAGTGGTTCCTATGTCCAGGCCGACGACGATTTTATCTTTTTCCATAATTTTATATTATTCGCAAACAACTTGATCTTTAAATTTCACACTTACTTTTTCATAGCTATTCCAACCTTTAGAAGGCAAGATTTCCTTATAAAATATTTCTAACTTTTTGAACTTTTCATGGATATCAACAGGCTTTCCGAACTCAATTGTCTGCTTGCTAACCTGAGTTTGCATGTGTATATTTCCTTTGCGACCAATAGTCATTTGTGCGATTTGCGCTTTCCAAAATTTATCGTTTTCTATAAACTGTAGCAATTCCATCAGTTGTATGCCGGTTTCGGTTTTTTTCAAGTCATAAAGCTTTGCATTGTCTGCAAATGCACCATCGATCAATACGACCCTTGCAGTGTATCTCCTAGATAGGGGAAGTATCTCGCCTTCGTTGCTGATATATCTGTCGTTCATTTTATCGCTCATCAATCGGGCGACAGGCCTGCTCTGATGAATATTGACCATTAGGCTGCCATCAAGATCTTTATACACTTCTGCCTGACGAATAAATTTTGTGTTGAGCAATTCATTTTCAATCTCTTTGAGATTAAGGTTTTCAAAAGATTCGCCTACAACACGCCTATCTCCACCGTCCGTGATCAGATCGATGACGTCTGATTCATTGATGAAATAATTTTCGAATTGGTTGTCAATATCCACATGGATAGACGTGCAAGTTTTGTCGGCATACTGTTTTTCTACAAAACCTATAGATCCGAAAATGATCGTTACCAGAACAATGGCTTGTGCGATGGGCAATATTTTATTCCATTTCAACTTCATACCTTTTCTTTCAATAATGTGGCAATTGACGCAACAAACCGATCTATATTTCCCGCACCTATCGTTAAAATGACCTCAAAATCCATGGAGTCTACTGTGTCTAAGAGCTTAGCATCTTCAATAATATGTTTATTCTTATGGGTGATTTTATCAAAAATAATTTTTGACGTGATCCCTTCAATTGGCAATTCACGAGCTGGGTAGATATTCATAAGAATCACTTCATCAGCCATGCTAAGGCTTTCTGCAAAACCATCCACAAAATCCCTCGTGCGGGTGAAGAGGTGTGGCTGGAAAATAGCCGTGATCTTCTTGCCAGGGTACATCTGCTTTACAGAACCAATGAAGGCTTTGATCTCTACTGGATGATGTGCATAGTCGTCGATATATACCAAGTTTTCACTTTTTAAATGGTATTCAAATCGTCTTTTAACTCCTTTGAAAGAAGAGAGGGCCGCTTTAATATGTGTTTTTTCGATACCCAATTGCAGACATACAGCGATGGCAACGATGGCGTTTTCCACATTGTGGTATCCAGGAATAGCCAGTCTTACTCCTTCTAAAACATCATTTTCTCCATGAAAATCGAACACAAAATCTGTGTCAGAAATGTGAGTATTTTTAGCGTAATTAACTTTTCCCCCTAAGGCATAAGTGTGGCTTGAAATGCCTTGTTTTTCCATGGCTAGCCATGAAATTAGAATTTCATTGATGAACACGTGCCCGTTTGGTTTTACCTTTTGAATGAATTCCTGAAATGAAGATTTCATTTCTTCATGTGCTCCATAAATGTCCAAATGATCCGGATCGGCGGATGTAACCACAGCGATATCTGGAGAAAGCCTTAGAAACGACCTGTCATATTCATCAGCTTCTAATATGGCAATGGTATCTTTGGAATGCTCTCCTTCAATGATCAGGTTGGATTCGTACCCTTGTAAAATACCGCCCATAAGTGCCATGCTTGACCGTCCTGCACTTTTTAAAATGTGTGCAATCATCGAAGAAGTAGTTGTTTTTCCATGAGTTCCGGCTACTGCCACAGAATACAAATCTTTGGTGATGAGGCCGAGGACTTCAGATCGTTTCAGAACGGAAAAATTATTTTCATGGAAATAATTGAGTTCTTTGTGGTTTTTAGGTACCGCAGGGGTGAAGACGACCAGCACATCTTCTTTCGCATTCAGCACCTCTGAAGCTATATTCTCGACAGCATCATCGTAATGGATTATAGCCCCTTCTTCGACAAGTTTTAGCGTCAAAGGGGTTTCTGTTTTGTCATAGCCATACACTTTTTTACCAAGATGTAAAAACCACCTCGCCAGCGCACTCATACCGATGCCTCCGATACCTAAGAAATAGACGATATGTTTATCTTCAATTCTCACTGCGCTATTCGGATGATTTCTTTGACAATATTTTCTGCTGCATTTGGCTTTCCTAGTCGACGTATGTTGACGGATAATTCAATCCTGAGATCATCATTGCAAACGATTTTTAGCGCTTCGGGAACTAGGTTTACCAGAGCATCGCTATCTTTTATCATTAAGGCAGCATTTTCTTTTACCAGTGCCATGGCATTTTTGGTTTGATGGTCTTCAGCCACATTTGGCGAAGGAACAAAAATGGCAGGTTTACCGGCAAGGCATATTTCAGAAATTGAAAGTGCTCCAGCTCGTGATATTACCACATCAGCCGCTGCATAGGCCAAGTCCATCTCTTTAAGAAATTCAAAGTGTCGAATGTGCTTTAAATCCATGCCTTTGAGTCTATCCTCAAATTCTTTGAAATAGAATGAACCTATTTGCCAGATCACCTGTATTTCAGAGGCGTTGAGATCCGGAATATATTTGATCAAACTTTCATTGATAGTTCTCGCACCTAGGCTTCCGCCAAAGGCAAAAATGGTTTTTTTGCTTGGATCAAGTCCAAAAAATTTGATGGCCTGACTACGTTTTTGATCTACATTGATAATGTCATTGCGTACGGGATTTCCTGTAACCGTAATTTTTTCCTTTTGGAAATAGACGCCCATATTTTCATAAGCCACACAGATAGATTTGGCTTTCTTTGCTAATAACTTATTGGTAAGCCCTGCGTAGGAATTTTGCTCCTGTAGCAAGGTAGGAATGCCTTTATTTGCCGCAGCGCGTAGCGCAGGTCCGCTGACATATCCACCCACTCCGATCACCACATCCGGTTTGAAAGCAGCGATGATTTTCTTAATCTTTATCATGCTTACCAAAAGCTTGATGGGGAAAAGAAGGTTTTTGAAAGTCAATTTGCGCTGTAGGCCACTGATCCATAGCCCTTCGATACGATATCCGGCATCGGGAACTTTTTCCATTTCCATTTTGCCTTTGGCACCAACAAACAGAATTTCTGTATCCGGATATATTTCCTTCATTTTGTTGGCAATGGCAATGGCAGGGTATACGTGTCCTCCAGTACCCCCTCCGCTAATGATCAGTCGATATGTTTTTTTCTTTTCGATACGATTATATATTATGCCGTTGTGGCTATTTTTCTATTATTATTTTTCTTTGTTGTGTCAAAATCAGCACTTCCACCACGACTTACACTAAGGATAATTCCCAATGAAAGACCCGTAAAAAGCAGTGATGTCCCCCCCATACTTACCAGTGGCAGTGGCAATCCTGTGATGGGCAACAAACCTACGGTTACACCAATATTAACCATTGCCTGAAGCACTAAAGCCAGACTAAGTCCGGCAGCTAGCAGACCGCCATAGGCTCTTTCACTTTTAGTGGCGGTCATCAATCCGCGATAGAGCAATGCCAAATACAATGCTATGACGATAAAAGCACCAATGATTCCATATTCTTCCACGATGATTGCAAAAATGAAATCTGAGTATGAATGAGGGAGAAAATTGCGGCGCACGCTATTGCCCGGTCCTTTTCCCGAAATGCCTCCGGTTGCTATGGCGATATAAGATTGTTTGGCCTGAAATGGTACCTCATCAGCTTGGATATAATCCTGAATCCTGGTGATGGCTGTCTCCTTTCGCTGACCAAATGAAAAGGCAATTGCTCCCGCGATTATGCCGACAAAGGTTAGCATGGCCAAATATTTCATGGGTACGCGGCCAATAAATAACAAGATCATACAAGTAACTAGTAATAAGGCTGCAGTAGAAAGATCTGTCATGGCTATAAGCCCACAGATCAATCCGCACCAAAGTAAAATGGGCACCAATGATTCTTTGAAATCATCGATATTCTGCTGTCTTCTGGCCAGCATGCTTGCCAATTGGGTGATTAAAGCAAGCTTGGCTAAGTCAGATGGCTGAAATGTTTTATTGATAATAGGGATGGTGATCCATCTCGATGCTTCGTTAAGGTTTGTGCCAAATTGCCAGGAAAAAATCAGCAGTGGCACAGAAATGATCAATGCAAGTCTGGAGATTTTAGCAAAATATCTATAGTCTACGCGATGTGCGGCCCACATAGCCACTAAACTAAGGATGACAAGCAGGCCATGACGGACTAGATAATGCTCCGTATTGCCACCCATGTTTTTATATGCCAAAGTTCCGGTGGCACTATATACCACCATGATGCTTAAAACGGATAATGCCCCTACAATCAACCAGATTGCTGGGTCTCCCTTTAGATTTTGCTTTGCCCATTTCTTGATCATAGCATCATCATTAAATTGCTTTCCATTTTATCTTTCAGAGCAAGGCAAGCCTCTCTGAATTTTTCTCCACGCTCTTCGTAGTTTTTGAATAAATCAAAACTCGCACAGGCAGGAGATAGCAATACCACATCACCCGGTTTGGCTTTTGAATAGGCTATTTCTACAGCCGTGAACACACTGTCAGTCGAATTCATATCGGCCACAAAACTCTTGAAATGTGATTCTATTTTGGTATTATCAATACCCAATGCAGTGATGGCTTTTACTTTTTCCTTTACCAAGTCGTCAATTTGGGTATAGTCATTTCCTTTGTCCAATCCCCCAAGAATCAATATTACAGGGACATCAAAACTTTCCAATGCATACCAAACGGCATCTACGTTTGTGGCCTTTGAGTCATTATAAAAATCGACACCCTTAATGCTTCCTATATATTCTAAACGATGTGGTGCATTCTTAAATGTTTTTAAAGCTGCGATAATGCTTTCCCAATCCATACCAATCTTTCTGCTGGCCTCGATAGCTGCCATGGTATTGATCATGTTATGCTTACCTGGCATGGGGAGCATTTTTTTTGCAATCTTTTTAAACACATCCCTTTCTTTGAACATCAGGTTTTTATCTACCGTATAGGCGTTAGAATTGTCTTGCTTTTCCAAAGAAATCGGAGCCAAGCTCACATGGGATTTTATACGGTTGATTTGCTCTAGAACCGTTGTATCACCATGGTTATAAATCAACAAATCTTCTTTTCGCATATTACGGGCAATCCTGATTTTGGATTGTGCATATAGCTGAAAGTCGTTGTTGTATCTGTTTAAATGATCAGGAGTGATGTTCAGCAGTATCGCAACGTGCAATCTTGCTTTGGTCATACCATCAAGCTGAAAACTGCTTAATTCCAATACGAAATAATCCCTGTCTCTATGAGCTACCTGTCGCGCTAAACTATGGCCTATATTACCTGCTAGGCCAACATCATATCCGCTTTCCTTGAGTAAATGGTAAGTGAGCAGGGTCGTAGTGGTCTTGCCATTGGTGCCAGTGATTCCGATAAAAGTAGCTTTAGAATGACGCATAGCAAATTCGATCTCCGAAATGACCGGGATGTTTTTTTCACGGGCACTTACTAGCAACGGTATATTATCAGGGATGCCCGGACTTTTTACAATCTCGGTTGCAGATAAAATGGCATTCGTATCATGCTGACCTTCTTCAAAATCAATGTGATGTTCTTTAAGAGTTGATTTATGTTTGGACGAAATAAGGCCACTATCCGACAGAAAGACATTACAGTTCTTTGCCCGGGCCAAAATAGCCGCGCCAACTCCACTTTCTCCTCCTCCCAATATGACTACCTTTTCATTCATGTATTTAAACTTTGCTATGTATTCCTATGCTGATTTCATGGATTTTAAAGCCTTTTTACCTCAATTTCAACGTTGCTAATGTCAATATGGCCAGTAAGATACCTACCGTCCAAAATCGTGTAACTATCTTTGCCTCGTGCCAATTCTTTTTTTGGTAATGATGGTGCAATGGTGACATCAGAAAGATTCTGCGCCCCTCACCGTATTTTTTTCTAGTATATTTGAAATAAGCAACCTGAATGATTACTGACATATTTTCAATTAGAAAAATTCCACATAATACAGGTATGAGTAGTTCTTTTCTGATTGTCAAAGCCAATACAGCGATGATTGCTCCAAGGGAAAGGCTTCCTGTGTCGCCCATAAATACTTGGGCCGGGTAGGCATTGAACCAAAGGAAACCAATACAAGCTCCCACAAATGCTGAACAAAAAATCACCAATTCTCCAGAGCCCGGGATATACATAATATTAAGGTAGTCTGAAAAAATCACGTTGCCTGATACGTAGGCCAAAATGGCTAAGGTCAGACCGATTATAGCGGATGTGCCGGCAGCTAGCCCATCAATGCCATCTGTGATATTGGCTCCGTTAGATACCGCCATGATGATGAGGATTACAAAGCCAACATAAATAGGCATGGTCATCCAGTCGCCAAGGCCAAAGGTAAAAGAGCTATAATCCAGCTCATTGTTTTTTAAAAACGGAATAGTAGATCTGGTGGATTTGACATCTTTATAAACCAACTCACTTATTTCCATATCACTATCGATTATTTGTTCTTGAGCAAATTCACGAACCAATACATCGCTATGATAGAACAGTGTGAGGCCAACGATAAGGCCAAGCCCGATCTGGCCAAATATTTTGAAAATACCGCGAAGGCCTTCTTTATTCTTTTTAAATACTTTGATGTAATCGTCTAAAAAGCCTATCAAACCCATCCATACAGTAGCGATCAGAATCAGTATTACATATATATTTCCCACTTGGGAAAACAATAGTGTAGGCAATATTATCGCCAAGATTATGATGATACCCCCCATGGTAGGCGTGCCCTTTTTTTCCATTTGGCCATCGAGCCCAAGGTCACGAATGCTCTCCCCAACCTGCTTTCTGCGCAGCATCCGAATAAGAGCTTTGCCAAAAACAATGGTGATAATCAAGGACAAAACCGCCGCCATGCCTGCCCTAAAGGAGATGTATTGGAACACCCCGGCACCAACCAAATCGAATTGCTCTTTAAGATATGTGAATAGATAGTATAGCATTATTCTTGATCCGGTTTATCGTTGTACAACAAGGCCTCAAGCTCGAGTAGTGTTTTTTTATCACTGAAATCCCTCTTTTTTCCATGGATTTCTTGATAATCCTCATGCCCCTTGCCAGCAATCAATATGATGTCATTACCCTCAGACAGCATAAGCGCAGTTTTGATGGCTTCTTTTCTATCAACAACAGATAATGTTTTTTTGAAGTCAGACGGTCTTACGCCTGCTTTCATTTGCTCAATGATCTCTTCGGGCGATTCATCCCGGGGATTGTCGGAAGTAAAAATGACCTTATTGCTCATTTTGCAAGCAATCCCCCCCATGATCGGCCGTTTTTCTTTGTCGCGATTGCCACCACAACCAACTACCGTGATTACCTGTTCTTTGTGGGTACGTACGTTGGTTATGGTTTTAAGCACATTTTTGAGGGCATCAGGGGTATGTGCATAATCGATTATAGCGATGGTATTATTCTTTAGAGGCACACGCTCAAATCGTCCTGGGATTGGATTGGTTGCAGATAGTGCTACAAGTGCCTGTTCTGGATCTTCGTCCAACAAAACAGATACGCCGTATGCTGCGACAAGGTTAGACGCGTTAAAATCACCGATGAGGTTGAACCATATCTTGAAGCTGTCGATTTCCAACTCTAAACCCTGTAGAGAATTGGTTAGTATTTTGGCTTTGAAGTCACTCATCGCCCTGACGCTAAAGGTCTTTTTGTTAGCTTTGGTATTTTGAACCATTATCCTTCCATTTTTGTCATCGGCATTTACCAATGCAAAAGCTTCCGGATTCAGGCTGTCAAATAATTTCTTTTTAGCTGAAATATATGCATCAAAAGTCAGGTGATAATCGAGATGATCGTGTGTGATATTGGTAAAGACCGCCACATCATATTGTAGACCGGCAACCCGGTTTTGGTCGATGGCATGGCTGCTCACTTCCATAAAACAATGTGTACATCCCGCATCTACCATAGATTTGAGCAAATGATTTATTTGCAAAGAATCGCCCGTAGTATGGGTAGAAGGTAGTTTTTCTTCATTGATTTTATTGATAATGGTAGAAAGTAGCCCAACGTTGTACCCTAGTTTTCGGAACTGATCAAACAAAAGAAATACAGTAGTGGTTTTGCCGTTTGTTCCCGTTACACCAACCAGCTTAAGTTTAGATGATGGGTTTCCATAGTAATTGGCAGCGATGATGCTCAATGCATGTGAGCTGTCATCTGTTCTGACGATAGCAACATTATCGATGTGAGCGATATCTTTTTCACATACAACCGCCACGGCACCATTTTTAATTGCAGTTGAGATATAGTTATGTCCATCAACCTGTGTCCCTTTTACAGCTACAAATAAATCGCCTTTACTTATTTTTCTAGAGTCGAATTGCACCTTTTCTATGGGGATGTTCATATCTCCAGAGGTAGCTTGTAAAGAGACTTTATACAATATGTCTTTTAATAAGATCATCCTAGCGTAAGTGTGATACTACTCCCCTTTGTCATTTTTTGCCCTGGCAATATGGATTGAGCTGTAATACGACCGTTACCATTATGGTAAACTCTAAGGCCTTGATTTTCGAGGAGAAAAATAGCATCCCGGAGAGTCATGCCCAACACATTGGGAATGACTTCCGGGGCTATTTCATCGGTCGTCCATAACACAGCATTATTTTTCACCTGGGCTTTTACCCATTCCCCATCTGATACCTGGTGTTGAGGTAGCGATAGTGCGGTACATATTCGTTGGAGGTCTTCCTGATTTCCTGCTTTGATGACAGGAAAGATTCCTTCTTCGGCTTTTTGCTCTACCACATAAGGCGCATGCATTTCTAGATCACGAGCATAAATATTATCAGCGATTTCTTTAAAAACTGGTGCAGCTACATTAGAACCGTATTGTCTGAATCCTTTTGGTTTATCGATCATTATGATGCAACTGTACTGTGGATCTTTCGCAGGGAAATATCCAGCAAATGAAGTGCTGTATTTCTTAATATATCTTCCGTTCACGATTTTCTGGGCGGTACCTGTTTTTCCGGCAATTTTGAAATAGCTATTTTTGATATTCCTTGCCGTGCCATTTTCAACTACACCTTCCAGAAGCTCCTGAACTTCCTCTAGAGTTTGTCGAGAGCAGATTTTTCTCTGCAATGTTTGACTTTCAAATCTTTTTATTTCCTCATCTGCGTGTGTAATGGATTTTACGATGATTGGGCGGATTAATTTGCCGTCATTGGCTACAGCATTATAAAAGGCAAGTGTTTGCAATGGTGTGATTTCTACTTCATAGCCTATCGACATCCATGGCAATGTGATCCCACTCCATGACTTGTCTGATGGATTTTTTATTTTAGGAAGGGCTTCGCCAATCATTTGAAAACCAAGGGGCTGAGATAGCCCAAAGGAGTTGATGTAATCTATATATCGCTGCGGGTCGCTGCCAAATTGGCTGTAAACCATCTTAGAGATTGCGATGTTAGAAGAATATTCAAATGCTTCTTTCACAGAAATAGTTCCATACCCTCCCGGCTTGTGATCCCGCATAGTTTGGTTATAAAATTTATAGGCCCCGTCACCTGTGTCGATACTATCGGAGAGCTTTAGATTAGAATCCTCCAAAAGAGCAATCATTGAGGCAAGCTTAAATGTCGATCCCGGATCAGAAAGCCCCTGAACGGCATAATTGAATACCTCTCTGTAGTCTTGATATTTTTCGTTTTTAGTTAGATTGGAAATTGCCTTGATTTCGCCCGTCGATACTTCCATCACTATGGCACACCCATAGTCCGCGTCATGGTCTTTCAATGCATTTAGCAAGGCAGATTCTGTTACATCCTGGAGGTTTACATTGATGGTGGTATGGATGTCGTAGCCATCTTCCGGACGCACTTCGGAGTCATTATGCAATGGTCTCCATTTGCCACCGGCTATTTTTTGATATAATGCTTCACCGTCTTTTCCGGCAAGGTATTTATTGAAACTGTATTCCAGTCCAGCACCGTCATTATTGTCATTTACAAAACCAACTGTCCTATAGCCTAAATATGAAAATGGGCGATATCTAGTATCGAGCTTTTCAAAGATGATGCCTCCTTTCAGTCTTCCTTCGCGAAGGATCGGCCATTTAGTCATCTCTTTCTTTTCTTGATATTTTACCAGAGTTCTGTTGAGTACGATGTATCTTTTTCCTCCTAATCGAGCATTGTTTATTTTTCTTTTATAATACTCCCTGCTCTGGTCGTTGAAATGCCTAGATAACAGGTATGCTAATGAATCAAGGCCATTTTTATATAATTTGTCACTGGCTCTGGTGGGGTCAAATGCCAAGCGATAGGATGGGAGTGATGTTGCGAGCAAACTTCCATTGTCACTATAAATATTGCCACGGGTGGCGGGTACAGTACGGTATTGCAAATCTACTTCTTCGGCGATTTTTGCCCACTTTCTGTCGTCGGCATTTTGAAGCATAAAAATTTTGGCTAACGCTGCAAAAGCGAAAATCGCAATGATTAGGAATGCTATCCTAACCCTTAATATTATGGATTTCCTAATATTCACCTTCCTTCGTCACAATTTTATTTGGAGGGATATAACTTTCCTCCAACCCTATTTTTTTAACTTTTCTGGCTACTTCCGATTGTTTACTGGCTAGCATATAATCTGCTTTTAGGGAAGTATAGTCTGCGCGAAGCTCCTCAACCTCAACGCGTGTATTGTCGATTTTGCGTATTGTTTTTTCTGCCCAATGATTATTGCCTATATAAAAAATACCAATACAGGTCAGAAAGAGGGTGTGCGGAATATATTTGGACGGCACGCCATCGGCAAACAAAGAATCTAACTTGAACTTGTCGCCAATAAATGAAAACAAACTTCCTTTTGCTTTCCCACCTTTTTGTACTTTATAGGTATTGTCAGCCATATCAGAATTTTTCTGCGATCCTCATTTTTGCACTTCTTGCCCTGTTATTCTCATGGACCTCTTCCTCTGTTGCCATCACAGGCTTACGGGTCATGGATTTTAGGGGCTTTAATTCATTGCCATAAAGATCCTTTTCGACTTCACCATAAAACTTACCCTTATTAATAAAATTTTTCACCAGACGATCCTCAAGCGAGTGATAAGAAATGATCACCAACCGCCCACCAGGTTTTAATACTTTCACGCAGTTGGCTAACATTTCTTTAAGTGCTTCCAATTCATTGTTGACCTCGATGCGCAGAGCCTGAAAAACCTGAGCATAATATTTGTATTCACGCCCTCTTGGTGCAAATGAATTAAGCAATAATTTCAGATCATCTACGGTCTGAATCTTGGTACTGGTTCTTGCTTCTTTTATAGCCGCTGCCAGACTTTTAGCATTGCGTACTTCTCCATACATTCCAAAAATCCGATGTAGATCTTCCTCGGTATAGTTGTTTATAACTTGCTTGGCACTTTTAGCGGATTTGGTATCCATGCGCATGTCGAGGTCTCCCTGAAACCTGGTAGAAAAGCCACGTTCGGGGGTATCTATCTGATGTGACGATACACCTAAATCTGCCAAAATCCCATCAACCTGAGGGACGCCATGGATTTTCAGAAACTTATCAACGTACCTGAAATTGTTTTTAATAAAAAAAAATGACTTGCTTGTGATACGGGCAGCGTTTTCGGCTGCATCCGCATCTTGATCAAAAGCATAAAGCTTTCCACCTTTGAGATGCTCCAAAATAGCCATGGAATGCCCACCTCCTCCGAATGTAAGATCAGCATAATTGCCCTCGGGTTGTAACTGAAGTGCGTCTATGCTTTCTTTTAAAAGTACAGGTCTGTGGTATGTCATCACGGGAAACATCAATCAATTAAGTGTTTTTGCGCTAATTTTTTGAATTCTATATTGTCATTGATAATGTATTCTTCAAAAATTTCAGGTGACCATAGTTCCATCCTGTTGCCCATGCCAACCATGGTCACTTCTTTTTCGAGGCTGGCGAATTTGAGCATAGATTTGGGAATTAAAATTCTTCCCGCACTATCTAAATCAACTTCGGAGATTCTTCTAGAAAATGTTCTCTGAAACATGCGGGGTTCATCATCAAATTCATTCATAGATGCTACCCTAGAATAGATTTTCCTAAACTCCACCATCGGGTATAAAACTAGGCATGGCTCCATGCCGAGGCTGAGGACCATTTGGTTGCCGGATACCTCGGGAAATTTTGACTTCACCTTTGACGGCAAGGTCATCCTTCCTTTAGCATCGATTTTACACTCATATTCACCCGAGAAAAAAGACATTCGTTTGGGAATAAATTTACTCTATTTGAACAAAGATATTAATTAACGCAACAATTTCAACCACTTTGCCCCACTTTCTGACATTTTTTTATCATTTAACAACAACAGATTTTTGTTGCATTTTAGTGCATGGATATTTAGGCCATTTGGCTTAAATAATAGCTTTAAGTATAAATGAGGCGATTTATATGTAGAGAAGAGTGGTAATGTCAATATGGATTTGCCAATTGAATACAAATTAATCGAGGGGGCTAATGCGCTTCTTTAACTCAAGGAGATGGGAAAAAGCCCCTAAAATCCATGAATTTAAGATCTGGTTTTATGAGTGTCAATCTTAGGTGCCCAGGAAGTAATTAAGTTTAAAGACACAAAAAAGCCTGCCCCATTTTCATGGAGCAGGCTTGACTATATCGATCTCAAGTAGGCTATTTTATCTTTTTACCAATAAGTTTTATTGCACCTTCAGAGGAATTTGCTGTACCGGAGAAATCGTTTTTCTTAAATGTGATCTTGATCGAAACATACTCTCCTTCTACATAAGTTCCGAAGGAAATATTTTCACCATCTGCTTTTAAGTTTCTCATGGCGATTTCCTCATTTCCGATTTTGATTTTTCCTGCTAGCTCATCACCCTTTTCAGTGAAGATTAATTTTCCTTTGGAATACTCATAAGGCGCTGTTGGAGCTTCATAAGCCCATGTACCAACCGCATTTTTCGTTTTTTCAGTTGCAAAAGCATTCCCGACTACCATCATCAGGAAAAATCCCAATACAATTCCATTTTTCAATACTAAATTTTTCATACGATTTTTAATGAATTAGTTAAGTGAAACAAATATTCTTTTTTTACTTCCTGAAACAATAATCGCAAAAAAACCAACGAGGTTTTAATTATTCATGTATTAGGGACGAAAAATCAGTATTTGGGGTGAACTATTCATCCTGAGGCAATTCTTTTCGTTTAATCAGTCGCGTAAAAAAGAACTTATAGTTTTTTGAAACCGGAATGGATTCCTTGGGGTAGTCTTTTAACTCCAGTGACAAACCCTGATTGCTCTTCATGGAAACAGAAATCTTATTGACATTTACCATGAAGGAGCGATGGCACCTGCGGATAGGAAGTTCGTCCAATTCCCTTTCCAGGTTTTTCAAAGATGTGCGCACTAGTTGTTTGGTGGTATTTTCTCCTTTTATAAAATGTACTGCAACATAATTATCAGCAGATTGAATAAACAGTAACTGATCTAAATCAATAGCCAGCTGTAATTCCCCGTTTTCATCAAGGATGTTCACTAGATGGTTGCCCGCACTCAAAAGCACATCCATGCTTTCACCCTTTTGCGTAGTGGATAGGTAAAACAACACTCCCGCGTAAGGGATGATTAAAATAAGGATGGTGTATTTGAAAGTAAGGTAGAGCTCATTGATCAATTTACTCCCCTCAAGTGCAGGATTCCCATAAATGAAGAACATGGTTAGGGTGAGCAGTATCAACTCGACTATGAACCACAGAACGATGCCATACATCTTAACTTTGCGAATATTGAAAATTTCCCGGATTACAAGCTGGCTAATGGCTAATACGATCATGCCAATTAATCCAAAGCTCGAAAGGATAATAAAGAGCGGGGTAGTATCTTTTTTGTACCAGTTACTGATATTAAACGGCACATATAAGTTCATAAAAAGTATAGCAAAGATACCTGTGACTAATATCAATAGCCATCGGTTTTTTTTGCGGTCAAGCAGGTGAAATGGTTGCCTTAAGAAGTCTATGAACACAGTAGGAAGTTCCACAATAATTATTGAGCAAAGCACAAAGTAAATTTATTATCATATAAAAATGAGCTTTAGCTAAGAAAAATACCTTTGGAGG
>JAUHYU010000043.1 GCA_030426345.1 Bacteroidia bacterium | reverse complement strand
TTGACAAGATGAAACGTATCGCATGGTATGTGGATTGTGGGGATGATGATTTCTTATATAAAGGAAATGCAGCGCTGCATGTGAAGATGAGGGATATGAATATAAAGCACGAATATCGCGTTAGGGATGGGAGTCACAATTGGGAATACTGGAGGACAGGATTGAAGGATGGCCTTCAGTTCATCGGAGCTAAATTTCATCGATAAAAGCATAAAAAATCCATGGAATATTGATTGAATTTCCATGGATTTTTTATGCTTTTTAGCAGGGGTTTATCCTGCATATATGCTCGGTAAAAAGCTACCTATTCCTTTTATTAAAGATGTAGCCAATTTTGATCGAATTGCTAAAATGACGGCTTTGAGGTTTGTATTTTGAATTGTTTTCAATTTGTCCACTCACGCTACTTATAAAGTTTGCTTCTACTTCAAAAGCCATAGATAGTCTGTTATTCAATAAAAATTGTACTCCGGCTGTAGTGAAAACCCCCAGGCCAAACCTGTTTTCCCTATTTTCCAAATCTTCATAGTAAAGCCCCGGGCCAAGACTGAGGTATAGCAACTGATACCTGAAATTATTTAAAATGGCAGATATAGGATAGAATTTGTAATCAAATTTTGTATAGTAAAGGTCGCTGCCGTTGTGCATATATCCCGCACCAAACTCACTGGAAATAAAATTATTTCTTGTAGAGCTTTCCAAATCGATATTGATGGAATAATGGCCATTATTTTGCAATGGCATAAAGTCTGACGCATAGCCAAGCTTCAATATCCTTGATTGTAAATTTTGAGCTTTTAGATTTCCAATGGTAAGTATTAAAGCGAATAAGAGTAACGTTTTTACATATTTCATGAATTAGGATGTCAAATGAACCATACTAAATATAAACATTTTAAATGACCTTTGCAACATGGTGCTGCAGTCCATAGATAGTAGACAACCTTTCGTTCTAAAAGGTTTAACTACTTTTGCAATTTTTTTTGAAGAGGAGGCTACTGAATAAAAGTATTATTCTAACATGGAAATACAATGCATTAGCGACCTTGATGTGTGATAGGTGCCTTTCCATATTTGAGATTTTCTGAGTTTTTTAATATTGCTATCATGATCCACACCGCCACTATACCATCCCAGGTTTTCATGATCTATCATATTCTGATCTATATAATCCACCAGTAACTCAAACTTCTGATAGTATTGTTGTGGATCATCCGGAAAGTGCTTATGCATCAATAACAGGCTGTTGATTCCTTCAGCTTGTGACCACCAGTTTTTTCCATAGTCCAGAATGACCATTTCTCCATCTTCATAAATGCCTTTTTCATAAAAGCCTCCATTTTCCATGTCCCACCCTTTTTCCAGCGCATGATCTACCATGCGTTTGGCTTTAGGTAAAATTTCTTCTTGCGCGATTCCCAATACCTTGGCAGCTTCCAGCAGCAAAAAAGCCGTCTCTACATCATGGCCAAAAGTGATGTGCTGGATATATTCATTTTTTCCATGCCCGACTTCCATGAATTCCTGTTCTTTCACAATGGTCCAATCCGGATGGAAATATAATTGCAGATATCCTGGAGGCGCATACATGGTTTCTGAGACTATTTTGTACATTTCATATAGTCGATCCTTTAATGTGTCATTAGGCCAAACCTGATATAATTCCGTGAACGCTTCCAGAGTGTGAATGGAACTATTATAATCTTTTAGCCCGACATATTTTTTATCAGGTGCGTCGTAGCCTTGTGCTAGAGCAGATCTTGGAATTATAGTGCCATCGCGCTGCATATATTGAAAATAGCCGCCATAAATGCTGTCATGGTCATGGATGTCTAGCCATCGGAATGATCGAATAGCCAGATTTAGAGAGGTTGTATCTCCTGACATTTCATAATAGGCAGCGAGGGCGTAAATGGCAAAAGCATTTCCATAAAGCCTTTTTTCGTGCGTGTATTCACCATCAGGTACCTGTCCTGTCTCATCCACGATTTGATAAAAACCGCCTTGTTCGGAATCGAACATTTTATTTTTCAGAAACTCAAAACCATGATGTGCGTAATTCTTGTACTTTGTTCTTTCAGGATAAAATTGAAATACTTTGGAAAGTGTCCACAGATGTCTGGCCTGGGTCACGATAAATTTGGGCTGTTCTTTTTCTTTCGCCCAGTCAAAAGAAAAGTTGGAATAGAATCCGCCATTTTCAAAGTCTATAACCTTAGGATACCATAAATCAAGTGTGTGGCGGTTGAGGAGCTGTTCGAGATGGCTTTTCATCTTTTGTTTTTCCATGGATTTTGGAGTACATCCAAGGCAAAATATGCCTAAAAATATTGGAATAAAATAAGCCCTAATCATAGCCGGCGACTGGAATTCCGTTCGATAAGTTCTGTTTCTAGCACACGTGTTTCCGGTACGAATTCATCTTTGTTTTCTATGTGTTTTATCAACAGGTGTGTTGCTGTTTCTCCTATTAAATAAGATGGTTGGGAGATGGTAGAAAGGCTTGGCTCTATCAGTTTGGCAAATGGCTCGTTGGTAAAACCAATTACAGAAACATCTTCGGGGATGGAATATCCAGCACTTTTCAACACAGACATAGCCCCGTATGCTGCAGCGTCACAAACCGTAAAAACGCCATCTACTTTTTTGCCAGTTTGCAGTATTTTTTCCATAGCTTCTTTGCCATCTTCAAGGGTAAAGTCGCACGATGCAATTAATTCTTGATCATAACCAAGGTTATATTTTTCTATTGCTTTTATATAGCCTGCTTTTCTTTCAGTGCTCAGTAGCAAGTTTTCTGGGCCAGAGATATGTGCAATGTGTTTGCAGCCACAATCGATCAGGTGTCTGGTCGCCTTGTACCCACTTTTGAAATCATCAAACATGACTTTGCTTGCACTGATTTCATCACTTACCCTGTTAAATACCACGAGAGGTGTTTTACGGAGATTGAGGGAATTGAGATGATCAAAATTATAAGTTTCTTTGGAAATCGCGACGATCAATCCATCCACCCGGCTGGACACGAGTGTTTTGATGCTATTCAATTCATTTTGATAAGTCTCGTTAGTTTGGCATACCATCACATTGTAGCCCGCTTTGTTGGCAACTTTATAAATGCCACTAAGCGCTTCAGCATAAAAGTGAATCATGAATTCCGGGATGATCACTCCAATATTATACGACTTTTTCTTAACCAGTCCTTGAGCGATGGCATTGGGCTGATAGTTCCATTCTTTGGCGAGCTCCTTGACAGCAAGCATGGTTTCCGGCTTCACATCAGGAAGATCGCGAAGTGCCCTGGAAACCGTGGAAGGTGACAAATTAAGCTGTCTTGCGATGTCCTTAATGGTATACTGTTCCGAATGTAGTGCGCGTACTTTCAAATGTAATTTTGGGTTATCTATGTTTTCATGGATTTTGGGCACATTTTACCAATACTAAACCGGCAATGCCAAACCCAAATCCTTACTACTTGATTTTCTTCTCAAGAGCATCTATTTTCTCTTGAGCGTCTTCTCTGCCAAAAGCTAAGGCTTTTTTAAATATTTCCACGGCTTCCCGATAGGTTTCTTTCCTTTTTTTAGGCGCTAGCTTTGTCCTTCTGGCCGCTTCTTCAAGGGCTTCTCCAAGAGCAAAGTATGTATCAGCCTCAGTCAATTGCGATTGAATCATCAACTCTTGGATCCGATTTTCGATAAGCGCAAGTTCTTCTGTTTTCATCGCCACTTGCTGTTCCATATCTACTATCTCAGTTTCTTTTAAGTCCACAAGATTTAGCAAGTCTGTATTTTCTTTTTTATAATTTTCTACTGTAGTCTGTAGCGCCTCTATTTCTTTGGTTTTGGCAGCAAGGTTCTTTTTCATCGTGGCGATAGAACGTGCATACGATTGACTTTTTGAGGAGGATTTGTTCAACTCTATCTCCAGGGCATTTATCCTTTTCTCCGTCTCGCCCACATAATTGTTGATGTCCTTCATGCGGTTTAGATAGTCTTCATAATCCGTGCCCGCTTCCAGCTCCAGCCGTAGTGCCTTTCGGGCAATGTCGATGCTGTCCATCAGGGAGCCTACTTCGTCCAAAGTAGCTACGGCCACTTGGGCTCTATTCAGTTCTGCTTTGAGTTCTTCATTTTCCATCTGTAGCTTTTGTGCTTCTTCTTTGTTGGTACAGGAAAAAATGAACAATACAGAGAAAATTGTGAGTATTGGGAAAAGTTTCATGGTAGGATGTGAATTGTGGTGATTAGTGTGCGTTAATTAAGAATTCAAATTATAAAATATTTGGAAATAAAAGGCCAAAAATCCATGGTTAATTGATGGAGACATCTTTTTGCCGTAATATTTTCTTTGCTCTTTCCAACTTTTCCTGCATAGAAAGATTGCCTTCCAGCCAATGGATTTTAGAACCATTTTTTTCCATTCTACGAAACCAAGTCATTTGCCGCTTTGCAAATTGATGTATGGCCACTTCCAGTTTTTGGTGCATTTCCTTTTTGGTCAAGGCACCGGCCAGGTACATGGTAATGAATTTATATTCCAAGCCATAGAATATCAGGTCCTCCGAACTTACTTTCTTGAGCAAACTTTCCACTTCCTCGATCATTCCCGATGACAGCCGTTCGTTGAGCCTATTGGAAATCCTACGTCTCCGGCTCCCCCTGTCATATTTTATGCCAAAAATCAAATTGTTGATTTTTGGGAATTCAATTTGTCCGACCGGGTTGTTCTCTAAATGCGCAGCGATCTCTATTGCACGGATAGTCCTCTTTTTATGGGTCAAGTCAGTGCTGTTGTGCAGCTCAGGTTTCATGGATTTTAATAGCTTTTCGAGGTCTTCCAGCTCTTTGCTTTCCAGCTCTTTTCGCAAGGCTTCATTGATCGGCACGGGCATCAATTGATACCCCGCAGTGACCGCCTCGATGTACATGCCGGTTCCACCGGCGAGGATAGGCATTTTATCCCTTGCAGTGATATCAGCAAATACCTTCAGAAAATCCTGTTGAAATTCATAGACATTATACTTATAGCCCGGTTCGTGGATATCGATGAGATAGTATGGAATTTTGGTGCTTTCTACCACATAATCTTCATAATCCTTTCCTGTCCCAATATTCATTTCCCGGTATACCTGTCTCGAATCCGCACTGACAATTTCTCCATTTAATAGCTTTGCTAGATGAGCTGCGAAGGAGGTTTTGCCACTAGCTGTCGGACCGGTGATGGTGAGGAGGTTGATATTGCTCATGAATAAGAAGATGAATTTAACGGCACAAAATTATACGCTGTGTGTCTGTCAACCTAATATTTTGTGCAATGAATAATGTCCAAGATTTCTAAATATTTCATGGATGTACGATGCTATTTATAGTATTTTCGCATTGAGAGAAAACATTAGATATATGGAATTGATTTATTTGGCAATTGGTTTGCTGGCGGGGGTTTTGGCAACATGGCTCGTTTTTCACTTTTATACCAAAGGAAAGTATCCATATTCCATGGAAGAGGTGGAAGCTTTGCAGTCCCAAAAACAGGAATTGGAGATCAGCTTGAAAATTGCTGAAGGAAAGCTTGCTGGCCAGGAAGAGGAAATTGGCGTTATAAAAGGTGAATTAATCCATGAAAGAGAAAATGCTCAGCGTTCTTCTAACATGCTCGCTGGGCGAACAGAGGAACTCAAAAACCTGAACGAAAAGCTACTAAACCAAAAGCAGGATTTGGAAAATCTGCAAGAGAAATTTCAGATTCAGTTTAAGAATCTCGCCAACGAAATCCTCGAAGAAAAGACCAAGAAATTTACCGATCAAAACAAGATCAACATTTCGGACATCCTCAATCCCTTGAAAGAAAAGATCATGGATTTTGAGAAGAAAGTCGAATCAACCAATAAAGAAAATATAGAGCGAAACTCAGCCCTGAAAGAACAGATCAGCGGATTGAAAGAGCTGAATATACAAATAACCAAAGAAGCAGAAAACCTCACAAGGGCTTTGAAAGGTGAATCGAAAACCCAGGGCAATTGGGGCGAATTCATTTTGGAATCGATCCTCGAAAAATCAGGCCTGACCAAAGGCGAACAGTACGAGGTGCAAAATTCCATAACCACCGAGGATGGAAGGCGCTTGCAGCCTGATGTGGTGATCAAGCTTCCGGAGCAAAAAAACATCATCATCGACTCCAAAGTTTCGCTCACGGCTTATGAGAAATTTATCAACTGCGAAGATGATCGCGAGAAATTATTAGAACTGAAAAACCATCTGCTTTCCATTCGTTCGCATGTAAAAGGCCTTGGTGACAAAAATTACCAAAGCCTGTACGAGCTGGGCAGCTTGGATTTTGTGCTACTGTTTATGCCCATCGAGCCGGCATTTGCACTTGCCGTGCAAAACGACGCCGGGCTGTTCAATGATGCCTATGACAAAAACATTGTGATTGTGAGCCCCACCACGCTTATCGCGACATTGCGCACCATCGCGAGCATTTGGCGGCAGGAAAACCAAACTAAAAATGCCATCGACATCGCTACACAAGGCGGACAATTGTACGATAAGTTTGTGGGTTTTGCCGAAGACCTAATCAAAATTGGGGAAAACCTCAGAACCACAAAAAACAACTACGACCTGGCAATGAACAAATTATCGGTGGGAAAAGGAAATCTGGTTGGCCGGGCTGAAAAGCTAAAAGACTTGGGCGCGAAAGCGAACAAAGTCATCGATGCCCGTTTGCTCGACCGGGCGAATGATTAAAATGGTTTTGCATTGACGGTCATGCCGGCGGACAATTCATGGATTTTAGGGGCTTTTTTATCTAAAAATCAACGCAAAATTTAGGAAGGGCAAGGAGGGCAATGTTATGCTTTAGATTGGGAGATACCACAAGTTACGCTGCGCTAAACTTGCGGGAGGGAAATCTCCAATCCTCTGACTTCATTACCATAATTCTCCAATATCAATACTCACTGCTTCAAAAGAAGCCTTTTCGTCATTGGTCCTGATGAAATACAACCGTTTTCCATCCGCAGAAAAAGAAGGATTGACGTGTGCTTTCCAATCCCAAACCACTTGACCATTGTCCCATTCTGCCAACAAAGCCAGCGGCGTTTCTGAGCCTTTCTTATAGATATAAACCCTTGTAAACCCATCATCTTCTTCTTGGTAATAAGCGCTTTCGCCAACAAAATATTGGCGGTCGGGTGAGGTGCCGACATGGGTGGCTCTTCCTCCAAGAAGTTCCATCTTTTTGCCATGCAGATCATATCTGTAAATTCTCTTTCCCAGGTCTTTGGTATCGACTCCAAACATCGTTTCATTATCATACCACACCACATGCATGGGGCGCTCCGGCACCCAGCGAAGATCAGATCCATCGGCATTGACAAACCCTTGAAGCTGCTCTTTACTTATGCCCGCTTCTTTCTGGTGTCGGTAGTCAAACAGGATTTTATCACCTCTGGGGTTGGGTTCTACATGGAGTATCTCGGCATCATTGCCCGTAATCTCCGGGTTTTGTGTGGTAAAAGCTTTCACGATAGCAGCCTGGCTTACCATCATTTCGATACTTCCGGTGATGCAGTCCAGTTTGTAGATGCCCTTTTCCCTTACTTTCTCTACAGAATCTGAATCCAAATATCCTCTGGAGTAGGTAAATACCAACTCATTGTCAAACGATTTATGTCCGAGCTCTCCATCGATAGGTCCGATAGCTATTGTATCGTTTTTCACATCAAACACCACAAAATCATAAAGATCATAGGTATGAAAGGCAACCAACGTATCATTGACCCATTGGGCATTGGCGCCGTTGTGGTTAAAAATTTCAATATCATAGATCTTTTTGATTTCTCCGGTTTTCCGGGTTTTGATCATGACATGGGCATCGGTAATTCCTGCATCATAGCCGCCGTGAACAATCTGGGGAAACTCCACGCAACATATATATTTTCCATCGGGGCTCTCAGGGTTGGTGTCGTATATGCTCAGTGCCGTTCCCTCGCCACCTTCGCTGATCGGGTGCACGTAACTTGTCCAATCTTTATATTCCTTGGGCTTTTCACATGAACTTAACAGCACAAAGAGTGCTATCGCTGAATAGTTTGAAAAAATCCTTCTCATCTGTTTGTTTTCGTTATGCATGGCAAGGTATAGTTTTTTTCTTTCGAGTAAAAAGTGACTACGCAATCTACACGGATGTCAAGATAAAGCTCCTTTGAAATAGACTAAAAAAGCCTTCAAAATCCATGAACTAAGTCATGGATTTTAGAGATTTTAATGACTTGTTTTATTATTGAGGACTTTGGGAAAGCTAAAAAAAGAAATAAAACATTGACTTATTATTTAAATATTCTATGTTTGTAGAACATGAAATTAAATTGTAGAACATGAAATTACCAATCGCAGAGGAAAAGCTTATGGAGTTGATCTGGACAAATGAAAAAGTATTCATGAAGGATTTGATACTACTTTATCCAGAACCAAAACCTGCCAAAACCACTATTGCAACTTTGCTCAAAAGATTGCAAGACAAAGGATTTGTTGGATATACATTGTACGGCAATTCGAGAGAGTATTATGCACTGAAAGATAAGTCCAATTATTTTTCAAATCACTTGGGCGGGATCATCAAAAATTACTTTGACGATTCTGCATTGAAATTCGCTTCATTTTTTACCAAGTCACATAAAATGACTTATGAAGAATTGGAAGCATTGAAAAAGATCGTGGATTCTGAAATGAAAAAAACAGAAAAATGATGGACTACATAATCAGGTTTGTGCTCTGCTCGGGTTTCTTCATAGCCATTTACTATGCCTTTTTTTATAGTGAAAAAATGTTCCTCTTCAACCGGTATTATCTGCTGTTGAGCTTGCTGGCTTCTCTGATTATTCCAGTGCTGACAATTGAAAGTAATCCCGCTATTATTGATCATGTAGAAAGTGTGGTATTGTTAAATACCCAACAAGGCGTTAATGCGATTGAACTCCCCGACACTCCAAAATCATCAAATATTCCATGGGAAAGTATTTTGTTGGGATTATATGGAATTGTTTCGTTGACTCTGCTTTTTCGCTTCATGGCTTTAAACTGGATTTTACTGAACAAAACAAAGCGATGTAACTTGGAACTCTTTCACAAAGCAATATTGGTTCTAACAGAAGTATCGTCTCCACCGCACAGCTATTTCAGATATATTTTCATCACCAAACAGGATTATGAAAATGGATTGATTGACCAGAAAATCATTGATCATGAATTGGCTCATGTAATGCAAAAGCACTCTTTGGACATCCTGTTGATTGAATTGCTTGTTGTATTAACATGGTTCAACCCAATCATATATTTCTATAGAAATGCTATCCGGCTCAATCACGAGTTTCTTGCAGATGAAGCAGTGATTCAAAAGTCTAAAAATATTTCAAGCTACAAACAGTTGATCGTCAACCATTCCGCGTATGTCAATGGATTATCTACCAATAGCTCTATTTCGAGTTCGTTCAATTACTTAAATACTAAAAAAAGATTAACCATGTTAAATGCAAATAGTATTGCCCGCATAGTGCTTTTTAAAAAAATCAGCCTTGTTCCGTTGATTGTCATTTCCGTGTTTTTATTTAGCCAAAAATCCATAGCGCAGAATCTTGAAAATATTGTAGTTAGTCAACAGAATGAAATCTCAACACTGCAAGATGAGTCTGAAGAAGAATTGGGAGAAACTCAAGAAAAAAAAATCGATTTGAAAGACTTTAAAGTTATTGTCGAGAAAACGGAAAACGGAATAAAAATGCAGAGCGTTCAAGGTAGTGCCTGGACTGATTTAATGTTTAGCATTAATAACGACCAACCTCAAGCAATTAACGAATACGGAATGACGGAATTGGACAAAAGATCTTCTAAAAAAGATTCTAATCTCACGCCTTTCTTATTTACCATAACAAAAACGGAAAACGGAATTGTCCTTAAAGGAATTGAAGGAACTGCTTGGACTGATTTGAGTTTTTCTCTTCAAGAAAATGGAAAACAAGCGATTGACCAATTTGGAATGACAAAACTGAATTAAAAGACCTATAAAGAACTAAAAGACTGAGGTCTTTGCCTCAAGCCCATACTTCAGTTATTTAACCAACAACATTTTATTTGTCCATCACACATTTGTAACTTTACCAAATACTTTTGGAACTAATAAGTGATGGAATTAACAGCTGATAAAAAATTTGACAAACTGATCGTCGTTGGCGATAGGGTATTGATCAAGCCCAAAAAGAGCCAGGACAGAACCAATAGCGGATTATATCTGCCGGGTGTTCAGGAGAAAGAGCAAGTACAGACTGGATATATTATGAAGGCTGGTCCCGGATATCCGATTCCAATGCCGATGGAAGAAGATGAATCCTGGAAAGAAAAAGACGAAAATGTGAAGTATGTCCCACTTCAGGTCTGTGAGGGAGATCTGGCAATTTTTCTTCAAAAAGGTGGTTTTGAAATAATGTATCAAAATGAAAAATACTTCATCGTTCCCCAGTCATCCATCCTGATGGTCGAACGCGAAGATGACCTTTTTGAGTAGTGAAAAGTAAATAGTATAGAAACAAAAAAACCGGCGAGTAGCCGGTTTTTTTGTTTCATGGATTTTGAAGGCTTTTTAGCCTAACAAATCAACACTTCGCTTAATAAAGCTAGTCAATTTATTTCCCGTCAATAGATTTTGAGAAAGTAGCCCAAGTTCGAAAGCCTGTGTGGCTAATCCTTTTTGCTTATCCCCTGCCTTTGTCTTTAGCACCTTCGCAACCATCGGATGGTTTGTGTTGATCACGGCATTAAACTGGTCCGGCATGTCGCCCATCATCATATAAGGAGAGCCTCCGCCCATCTTTTGCATGTCTTTCATTCGTCGCATAAATTCCGGAAGGATCAATGTGACAGGTAATTCGTCTGGAGCTAATGCTTCCAACTGAACCGTGTAGTTTTTGTCACCAATAGCCTCTTCGAAGATCTTTTGCACTTTCTCTTCATCTTCCTTAGAGAGTACGCTTTCAGCTTTTTCGTCTTTTTCTACTAGCTTGTCAGCAATGTCTGCATCGACACGTTTCCATTTTGTTTTCTCCAATTTCATTTCCATGGAATTCACAAAATGGTTGTCCAATGGGCCATCCAGTTTCAATACATCATAACCCTTATTTTTGGCAGATTGGATGTAGGCATCCTGCTGATTCGTGTCAGAAGAATAGATATACACGATGCTGTCGTCCTTGTCTTTCTGATTAGCTTCTACATGGGCTTTGTATTCATCCAATGTAAAAAATTTGCCTTCTACATTTTCAAGTAGGGTGAAACCTTTGGCTTTGTCAAAGAATTTTTCATCTGCAATAATGCCGTACTTCACAAAGAGGTTCAAGCTTTCCCACTTAGCTTCAAAAGATGGTCTGTCTTTTTTGAATAGTTCACCAAGCTTATCCGCTACCTTTTTAGTAATGTGGCTATTGATTTTCTTTACATTTCCATCTGCTTGCAAATAACTCCTCGAAACATTCAAGGGAATGTCCGGAGAATCGATCACACCATGCAGCATCATCAAAAACTCAGGTACAATGTCCTTCACTTCATCAGTGATAAATACCTGCTTGGAGTAAAGTTGAATTTTGTTTTTGCTGATTTCAAAGTCGTTTTTGACTTTTGGGAAGTATAAAATGCCTGTCAGGTTAAATGGATAATCCACATTCAGGTGAATCCAAAATAACGGCTCTGCTGAGAAAGGATATAACTCCTGATAGAATGACAGATAGTCTTCGTCTTTCAATTCGCTTGGAGCTTTCGTCCAAATCGGATGCGGATTGTTGATGACATCCTCTACCTTTTTAGTTTTTGGCTTGTCGTCCTTATCCTTGATTACTTCGCCTTTCTCATCTTTTAGCGTTTCTTCCTTTTCGCCAAAAACAATAGCAACCGGCAAGAACTTACAATACTTTTTTAGGACTTCACTGATCTTATGATCTTCCAAAAAGTCCTGATTTTCATCATCGATATGTAAGATGATGTCCGTTCCTACTTCTTTTCTTTTTCCTTTGGAAATTTCAAATTCCGTGCTTCCATCACAAATCCAACGGGCAGATTCACTGCCTTCCTGATACGATTTGGTGATGATTTCCACCTGTTTGGAAACCATAAAAGCAGAATAGAATCCTAATCCAAACATCCCGATAATTTGCGACTCATCGCCTTTATCTTTGTATTTTTCTATAAATTCCGTCGCACCGGAAAAGGCGATTTGGTTAATGTATTTCTTGATTTCATCGGCAGTCATACCGATACCATTATCGCTGATCGTAATGGTTTTCTTTTTCTTATCAACTTTCACCACTACTTTTTGCTCACCCAGCTCACCCTTAAATTCGCCGATTGAGGCCAATCGCTGCAACTTTTGTGTAGCATCTACCGCATTGGACACCAACTCCCTTATAAAGATCTCATGATCTGAATAGAGAAACTTCTTGATGATCGGGAAGATATTTTCCGTGTGGATTGAAATTGTTCCTTTCTCTTGCATTATCTTATATTTTGTTTTGTCAAGTTTTCCAGTTCTTGACAAAATCCATTCCAACGGGATTTTGCTATTGATATGCGGCGAGTTGCTGACAGCTTGTCATAAATCCGTAAATTATGTCATTTTATTTCATGGATTTTTTTGACATTTGATCTCCGCAATGGTTGTTTTGGCAAGAAGGTATTAGTTATTGGATTATTTATTCAAGCCACTCCGTTTACATCTAGGTTAATAAGTTGCTTCTTATCAAGGTTTATCTGTACATTCCAGTGGTAGCTTCCTCCATCAAATACCATCCAAAATTCAGTTTTCCAACCATCACTTGGCGGTGCATCACCCTTAATCCTGTCCAGCAGATTATGCCTATGCCAATTACAATTGAGATAAATGTAGCGTTCACCATTCTCGGAAATAAAACCAATATATTGTCTTTGATATTTTTTAAGCTTCTTGTGGATTCTAGGCCCTACGTGTTTTCCTTGATTTATTCCTTGATTAACCTTTTTAAGTTGTTTCCTCAATAAGCCTTCTACTAACTCTATATCCTCAATAGATGGGGTAAAACGGAGTTCGGCTGAAGTGTTTTGATAAAACTGCATATTGTATTCTTTGGAAAATATTACCCCCTCAAAATTAGTACCTTTTACATAAGTTGTAAATTGAGAAATAGGTTCGGTTGCAATGACCTTCTGTGCCTTTGCGGATATTCCAATTAAGAGAAATGGTACTATCAATAATTTCATATATCTCTTTCTACCGTAAATGCAATCTACCTAAATTGTAAAAACTATTCATGGCCATGCAACCCTTTTTCCCAAATGGACATCTACTAAATGAACAACGATCTACATGAACCTTAACATTCACAAGTCAGGCTTGGAAAATGAATTGATCCGCAAGTGCAAGCGACAGGATGCCAAAGCACAACATGAGCTTTACAGCAAATATGCCGCTGTCATGCTGGGCCTGTGCCGTAGGTACGTGAAGGAAATTCAAGAGGCGGAAGACGTGATGATTCAAGGGTTTATGAAGGTGTTTGGAAAGATCGAGACGTTTGAGGGGTCGGGGAGTTTTGAAGGATGGATGAAACGCATCATGATCCATGAATCGTTAAGTTACCTGAGGCGTAACAAGTCGATGTATCTCGAAACGGAAATAGAAGCAGCGGACAAGGAACCGGATTTTGATCGGCTGTCGCATAATCTGGAAGTGCAGGATTTGATGGATATGATCGATGAATTGCCCAGTGGATACAAGACGATTTTTAATCTGTATGCCATCGAAGGCTACAGCCATAGGGAAATTGCGGAGCTGCTGGAGATCAGCGTGAACACCTCAAAATCGCAACTGAGTAGGGCAAGGATGCACTTGCAAAAGAAATTGTTGCAGGCAGAGCAATTATTGGAAAAGAAAAAATTTGATCAGGATGGAAAATAAATTAGATCAATTATTCAAAAATAAATTAGCAAAAAGGGAAGAAATTCCTTCGACACAAGCTTGGGGACAGATCCAGGGTCAGTTGAAGACTGGTCAGAGAAAGATGTGGGTGAAGCGGTTGGCCGTCGCGGCTGCGATACTTTTATTCGCTACCATTGGCGTGGGGTTATTGAATATTCAGTCGTCTGAAAGCGAAAAAAGCCTATCAAAATCCATGAATGGAACTATGGAAAAAGAACAGCCCGAAGTTGGCTATCGAATGGACAAAGTCTTTTCCAGAATTATTGGTGTTGACTCTGGAGCTATCCGAGCACAAACGAAGGAGCATAACCATGCACCCGCCGAACAGCAAGCCATAGTTTTGGAAAAAGATGATTTGGAAGTGGCAATGGAAACCAAACCCAATACACAAAAGCGCGCAGAGCAACTTGCGATCAAAAAAAGGGAAGTGCCCAACAAAGAAAAAAAAATGACGAAAACTGAAAAAGCTGATTCTGAAATTCCAACAAGGCAAATCGCAATTGCCACGCAGGAGAAAGCAGAAATCATGGAAAAAGAGGGAATTTTAGAGGTTGTTGAAGCGCCATTATTGGCTGGGAATGCTGAGGTTGAAACAGCGATAGAACCTGTACCAGAAAAGAAAAAAAACAGGAAAGTCACGATTATTTATAAGGCATCCAAAAATTCCGCTTTAGTGGATTCTGGCAAAAAGAATATTTTGGAAAAGGGCATTGGCGAAATATCCAAATTCTCCGATGAACATCTACTGACAGAAAACAGAAAGACACAACTCAGCCAAAAGAAAGATGATCTGATGGCATTGAATTTTGGCAAGCTATTTACCAATAAAAGTGATTGAAAAAGGCTTAAAAATCCATGAAAACGGAAAGTCTGTGGGCGCGACAGGTTCGAAGTAAATAATGGAAAATCCTTGATTGATCAATTTCACAGTTTTAATATTTAAAAACATACAAAATGAAATTTTTATACACATCAATTTTCGCAATCATGCTTTTTGCCGTTGCCAATTTAAGCGCCGAAGGTCATTTGAAAAATACGCACGACAAAGACACGATAGAAGTACACTTTGGCAACAGTGGAAAAATCCTGATTCAGGTTGACAGCAAGGAAGATTTGGACGCCCTCAAGGAATATGACATCAACTCGATGCTGGAAGATGTGAAAGTGCCAACGCGGGCGGAACTGGAAAACTCCAAAAAGGTTATTTTGGAAGACGATGAAGGAAATAAATATCTCAAGGACAGCATCGAGCAGAAAGAATTCCGCCAATTGGAATTTGAATTCAATTCTGATGAGGATGAGGAAAACGACGAGTTAAAAATTACCTATCGACCAAACCTTAATAAAAATAAGGATAACGACCAACCGGAAACCCACAACGGAAACCCAAAGGTTTTTTCTGGCGATAGGACCACTTTCATCTCAGGGATGGATATGGGGATCAACAATTTTTTGGAAAATGGCAGCTTTCCCGATGCCAACAATGAGCAATACACAGTGAGGCCATGGGGATCCTGGTATGTGGCGATCATGCCCACTTTACAAACCTATGTCGGTGGTAAGTTTGCCCTCGACTATGGTGCTGGTATCAGTTGGTACAATTTCAAATTCCAGGATCCACGCACTAAGCTGGTAGAGGGAGAGGACGGAGCGGAATTTGAGCAGTGGGATGTGGACCTCCAGGCCTCTAAAAGCAAGTTGACAGTCATCCACCTCAATGCACACTTTGTGCCCATGTTTGACTTTGGATACCGCACCAAGACAAAGACTTATGATGACGGATTTGTGCAGCAAAAAACCAGATATAACCGCGAAGGCTTTCGCATAGGTGCGGGGGCATATGTCGGTACTAGGATCGGTAGCTATCAAAAACTGGTGTGGCAGGCGACAGGGCACAAGAGCAAGATGAAAGAAAAGGACAGCTACTATCTGGAAAATATCCGCTACGGTGCAAGATTCGTGGTTGGATATGGTGAAGTGGACGTATTCGTCAACTATGATCTGAGTACGGTTTTTGCCAAAAACAGAGGGCCAGAACTCAATGCCTTTACGTTTGGATTGACTTTTTAGCATATAATTACCAAAATAAGGCAATGCCTGGAATGTATGTTCTGGGCTTTTTTGTTTATCTAAATCCATGTAAGATAACAGCCATCATAACTGTCTGTGAGTCAGCTATAATCATAGTAAAAACCTAAATTTGCTTTGTTGAACGGATTCCCATTTTGAAGAATCCCGAATGCAGGTAAAATAATATTGCTATGAGCAGACGAATAAAATTAGCATTAGCGGCATTAGCCATCGTTTTGGTTTTTAATGTAAAATCAAATGCCCAAAATGAAAAAGCGGTTTTTCACCTTCAGATATATAAAAGCGACAGCTCCCTGCTGCGCCAAGGAACGGGATTTTTCATGGATGGCAACCATGGATTTTCACAGGCTTTTTTGTTCCAAGATGGTGCTTATGCCTCAGTGGTTACCGCAGAGGGCGTCGTGCATCAGGTAAATAGAATTAACGGATATGATCCGAACACCGGAGTTGTCCGCTTGGAATTGGATAATATGCTCAGCGCTAAAATCTCCAAGCTAAAACAGACCGATAAAGTTTCTGACAAAGGTACCGCCGTTCGAATTTTATATTCCGAAAAAATTCAATCCGTAAAATCCATCACCAGGACCATCGCCAAAAAGGAGGAAATTGCAGGGTATGGATCTGCCGTGCTTTTAGATGGAGAATTGGAAAGCTCGGTATTTGGAAGCCCCGTGCTCAATGCAAGTGGAGAAGCCGAAGGGATTGTCGTGCCATTGAATGCACCCAAAAACCATGGATTTATCGCCAATATGAATGCCATCACAAATATCCAATCCCTCTCCAAATCAATCATGGAATTTGGAGGCATTACTGTGCAAAATACCCTGGTACAGGGCATTGATGCCTTTTTGAGGCATAATCATATAACAGCCGCCAGTGCTTTTGGCAAGACCAAATCGATCTCTCCTTCCGGTGTGACAGCATTTTACTATTTGGGACTATTGAACTATAAACAACATAAAATAAGCGCGGCACGCTACGACTTGAACAGGGCCATCGAGCTCGACAATAATTTGGGACGTGCCTATTTGATCAGGGGCCAGATCTGCCATGCGGCGGAGGATTATAATGCTGCCATAAAGGATTTGGATAAGGCGGTATCTTTGAAAATTTCAGATGTTGAATTGTTCTCTACTCGCGGCAAGGCGAAGTATCAAATGCAGCAATATGAAGCGGCGATCACAGATTTGCAAAAAGCAATATCACTGGGCGCATCAGAGGCCGAGTCGAGTTATTTCATGGGAAATGCAAATTTTCATATATCTGATTATAAAGCGGCGATTGTCAATTATGATCAAGCGATTGCACTCGGGCAAAAGGATGCTATTATTTACAATAACCGTGGCAAGGCCAAATACAAACTCAAGGATTTGGATGGGGCCATTGCAGATTATACGCTGGCTTTGAAAGCTAATCCGGGTTATGATAAAGCACTTGTCAATCGAGGGACGGCCTATTTCGAAAAGGGAGATTTCAGCTCTGCTTTGATTTCGCTAAAAGCAGCGAAGGATTTGGGAGCTATGGATGTGCAATTATTTGCCATGTCCGGCCAGTCAAAGTTTGAATTGAACCAACCCGGTGAAGCGCTGGAAGATTTGGAAGCTGCGATTCGCATGGGTACAAAAGTACCAAACGTGTATTGGTATCGGGGAAAAATCAAAATGACAAAATCGGATTTTAAAGGAGCGTTGTCGGACCTGAATATGACGATAAAACTTGGCGAGGAAGATGGTGCGGCGTTTGTCGATCGAGCACGTTGTCATTACCAATTAAAAACTTACGATCAGGTTATTGAAGATATTAACATTGCTGAGTCTGTGGGATTCATGGATTTAGAGGCCTTTTCAACACGCGGAAATGCCTATTACTTCATGAGGGAGGCAGAGCATTCCATGAAAGATCTAGAACAGGCCATCCAACTTGGGGATGATAAAGGAGAGAGTTTCTACCATCTTGGATTTGCTTATCACAAAATGGAAAAATATCAGAAAGCTATGTCAGCTTTTGATAAGGCAATTGCCAAAGGCGAAAAAAACGAAGAAATATATACCCTTAGGGGAAATTGCAAAGTGCAGGCATCTGATGATGAAGGAGCGATCTCGGATTATGATCAAGCGCTCAATATTGATTCCATTTATATTCCTGCGTTGCAAGGTCGGGGTATTTTGCGCTATACCAAACAACAATGGCAAGGTTGTGTGGATGATTTGGGCAAAGTGGCAAAAAACGGAAAAGCAGAAACCAAGGTGTTTACATCTCTTGGCATCTCATATTTTGAATTGAAGGATTATGTCAAAACCACCCAATCGTTGAACATTGCGATTATGAAAGGGGAAACAGAAAAAAGGGCATTTTACGCCAGAGGCCATGCCAATTTTTATAATGAAGCATATGAAGGTGCGATTGCAGATTTGACACAATCGATTGATGAAGGCCTCGCAGATTTGGAATCTTATCTACATCGCGGAATGGCTTATTTTTCTATGAAAAATTATGATAAAACAATTCCTGATTTAAATAAGGCTGTTGAGCTTGGCGGCAAATCTGCCGAATTATATTTTACACTTGGAGTGAGCCGTTATGAAGCCGGTCAATTTGGAAAATCAATTCAAGAATTTGATAAAGCGATTGATATTCAGCCAGACAATGGCGAAGCATTTTTTCAACGTGCCAACGCCAAATTTAGAAATAAAGAATATGACATGGCCATCGGCGACTTTAGTCAGGCGCTTGCACTTGGCGTAGAGAACCACCTTATTTATAATAATAGGGGTAAAGCCAAACAACTACAAGAGCGATATGCAGAAGCCGTGGCCGATTATAACCTAGCGATTTCCATGAAAAGTGATTATACCAGAGCAATAGAAAACCGTGGAACATGCTATTATCAAATGGAAGAATATGACAAGGCAATCGGCGATCTCACAAATCTGGAAAAACAAGAGGAACTGAAACCAGCCCTTCAATATTTTCTTGGCCAGTCATACTTTAACACCAAGAACTATCCATTGGGCATTAACTATCTGGACAAAGCCATTGATGGTGGGGTCAATCTCACGGATGGGTTTAAAAACCGTGGCATCTGCTACTTGCAGCTGGAGTCGTACCAGACGGCAATTGACAATTTCACAGCATGCCTAAAGTTAGATGGAAATCTGGCGAGTGTCCTGACCAATCGAGCAGAAGCCTACATTATGATGCAGGATGTCGAAAGCGCCTTAAATGATTTGAATGCGGCCATAAAGCTGGACGATGCCAACCCAGATAGCTATTACAACCGGGCAGCACTTCACGAGCAGTTGGGAAATTTTAATGAAGCTGCCAGTGATTTTGACAAGGTAATCAAATTCAATCCCAAGGACGCCAGCGCGTATTATAGCCGTGGAAATTGCCTTGCGGAAGGAGGTCAATACAGCAAAGCTATTGACGATATTTCCGCTGCAGTCAAGCTAGAGCCTTCCAACGCGACTTATTTCAGGGTATTGGGTAATACCAAATATCAATACAATGAAATGACGCAAGATCCTTGCACAGATTGGCAAAAGGCGAGTCAATTAGGTGATAAAAAGGCTGCTTTTTCCATGAAAAGATTTTGCCAAGGAAACTGATTTAAAGAGGCTACGCTGAGTAATCTCTTTAATGTATAATCCACATTCAGCCTCCATGGATTTAGCCCCCTTTAAACAGTTTCAGAAGTGACTTAGCCCCTGTGATCGCAGGGATTTTTCCTTCCAATACCTCATTTTCTATCGTAGGGAAGTTTTGAACCACCTCTTCATTATTTCGGAAATCCTGATTTAGATAATACAGAATGGCATCATTCATCCATTGTTTATTCTGTCGCTGCCGCTGAAGCTCGAAATACCCCTTTTCTATGGTATGATTTTTATAATCCTGAATCATCTCCCATATTTTCGAAATTCCTTCGCGGTTCAGAGCGGAGCAGGTCAAAACTTTGGGCACCCATCCACTTGGCGACGGCGGAAACATGTGTAATGCATTTTGAAACTCGCGCTGGGCCAGATTACATCTTCTAATATTTTCACCATCTGCCTTATTGATCGCAATGGCATCAGCCATTTCCATGATCCCTCGCTTGATCCCCTGCAATTCGTCTCCCGCCCCCGTCAACATGAGCAGCAAGAAGAAGTCAACGATTCCTTTTACAGTCGTTTCACTTTGGCCTACACCTACCGTTTCTATGATGATCACATCGTAACCCGCAGCCTCACAGAGCAGCATGGTTTCGCGGGTTTTGGAACCAACTCCACCCAATGTATCTCCCGAAGCAGAAGGCCTTACGTAGGCCATGGGATTATTGGCCAATGCTTCCATGCGTGTTTTATCTCCAAGGATGCTACCTCCCGATATTTGGCTTGATGGATCGATGGTTAACACGGCAACTTTCAATCCCTGCGAGATGACAAATGCTCCAAAAGATTCTATAAAGGTACTTTTTCCAGCCCCCGGTACCCCCGTTATTCCTATACGCAATGAGTTGCCGGTTTGCGGCAAAATCTCTGTGATGACAGATTGTGCCAAGTCGTTATCAGTGACCAACTTACTTTCTACCAATGTGATGGCCTTACTTAAGATCACACGATTGTTTTCCAAAACCCCTTTTATGTATTGCTCTTTACTAAGCCTTTTTCTATTGAATTTTTTATTCATAATATCCTGATTAAAATCAGTTAATAGCCTGACCAATGGCATGAGTTTTTAACTGAATGATGGTGAAATTTGAATTTGTAATTAAAAAAGGGTTTGTCAGTTTCGTCGCCGCAAACTAATAATAATCTTAAAAAATAAAACTCATGGAGCTAAAATATATTGAGCATATCGGGATCGCAGTCAAAGACCTGGAATCTTCTATTAAATATTATGAAGATGTATTAGGGCTGAGCTGCTACTCTATCGAAGAAGTCAAAGATCAAAAGGTGAAAACAGCCTTTTTTCAAATCGGTCAAACCAAACTGGAATTGCTGGAAAGTACTTCTGAAGATGGCCCGATCGGAAAGTTTATAGAAAAGAAAGGTGAAGGAATCCATCACTTGGCATTTGCAGTCGATAATATCGAAAATCAACTTGAGGATGCCTCTAGTAAAGGAGTGAGGCTGATTGACTCCAAACCACGGAGTGGTGCTGAAGGGTTGGAAATAGCCTTTTTACACCCCAAATCCACTCATGGTGTATTGACGGAATTGTGTGAGAAAAAGGGCTAAAAATCCATGATTTAATTAAATAAAATAAATATACAACTATGTCCACCAATGTTGAAAAGATCAAAGAACTCGTCGATAAGCGCGAAGAAGCGCGAATCGGAGGAGGTGTAAAGCGAATAGAAGCACAGCACAATAAAGGGAAATTTACGGCAAGAGAACGTATTCAGATGTTGCTTGACGAGGACAGTTTTGAAGAGTTCGATATGTTTGTCACCCATCGTACTTTTTCCTTTGGCCTCGATAAACAGCAATATTACTCCGATGGGGTAGTGACAGGAAGAGGGACCATCGACGGCCGGATAGTTTATGTTTTCTCTCAGGACTTCACTGTTTTTGGGGGATCACTCTCAGAGACCTTCGCACTTAAAATCTGTAAAATACTTGACCAAGCCATGAAAGTTGGAGCTCCTGTCATTGGATTGAACGATTCTGGTGGAGCTCGGATTCAAGAAGGTGTAAGGTCCTTGGCCGGATATGCCGAGATATTCCAAAGGAACATATTGGCCTCTGGTGTCATTCCCCAGCTATCCGCCATTTTTGGCCCTTGTGCAGGTGGTGCGGTTTATTCTCCGGCCCTTACAGACTTTATCATGATGACAGAAGACACCTCATACATGTTTGTAACCGGACCTAAGGTGGTACAGTCAGTGACCGGGGAGGTCATAAGCACTGAGGATCTTGGTGGAGCAAATGTTCATTCTACTAAGTCAGGGATTTCACATTTTTTGGCTGAGAATGAAGAGGAAGGAATTCTATTGCTTCGCAAGTTGATTTCTTATTTACCCCAGAATAACTTAGAGGAACCACCAGTCATTGACTGCTCCGATCCAACAGACAGATTGGAAGAACAACTCAATGAAATCATCCCAGACAGCCCCAACAAACCTTATAATATAAAAGAGGTGATCAGGGCAACCGTTGATTATGGAGAATTCCTGGAGGTACAGCGGAACTACGCTAAAAATATTGTCGTTGGTTTCGCACGGTATAATGGTCGTCCGGTAGGCATAGTTGCTAACCAACCGATGTTTCTTGCCGGGGTGTTAGATATTGATGCGTCTAGAAAGGCAGCGCGATTTGTTCGGTTTTGCGATGCGTTTAACATTCCAATAGTAACGTTTGTGGATGTCCCAGGTTTCTTACCAGGCAGCGCTCAGGAGTATGGTGGTATCATTATCCATGGAGCTAAATTATTGTATGCCTATGGAGAAGCTACGGTACCAAAAGTCACCATTACGCTTAGAAAATCTTATGGAGGCGCACATGATGTGATGAGCTGTAAGCAATTGAGGGGTGATTTGAACTATGCATGGCCTACTGCGGAAATTGCTGTGATGGGAGCCAAAGGAGCCATTGAGGTATTGGAGGGAAGAAAGATCGCGGGTATCGAAGATCAAGAGGAGAAGCAGAAGTACATCATGGAGAAAGAGCAGGAATACGTAGAGAAGTTTGCCAATCCATATCAGGCTGCGAAGTACGGTTTCATTGATGACATCATTGAGCCTCGAAATAGCCGGTTCCGAATTATCAGAGCACTAGAATCCCTGGCGACCAAGAAGGTATTCAATCCTGCCAAAAAGCACGATAATATCCCACTTTAAAAATAGAGATGTATGATACTTTTAAATTCAAGCATTCAAGAGGGTGTAACCATTTTAATGGTTGGTCTTACGATCGTTTTCATTTCATTGCTTTTACTCTTTATCGTTTTCCAGTTTATAGTGCCCAGGGTTCTGAAAATTCTGGATTTTAAAAAACCGGTTGCGAAGAAGGTAGAAAAGGATGATGGTTCAATTGAATCCGGTGAACAAATGGCAGCAATTGCTGCTGCGATATATTCTTTTTTAGAGGAGGCTCACGATGAAGAAAACGCTATTGTTACCATAAATAAATCTAGAAAGGATTATTCGCCATGGAGCTCTAAAATTTACACTACACATAATCTAAGTCATAGAAGATCAATATAATGCACCAACAATGAAAAAGTATAAATTAAAAATAAATGGCAACTCCTACCATGTAGACATCAAGGCTACGGATGATAATATCATTAGTTTGGAAGTCAACGGCTCCGCTTATGAAGTGGAAATGGAGAAGGAGGTCAAAAAATCGAAAACTCCTATTTTGGTAAGGGGAGGTACAAAACCTACTCAGCAGGTCAGCAATTTGAAAGCTGGTGCTTCCACCAAAAAGGTAAATGCTCCATTGCCTGGAACAATTCTTAAAATCTTGGTGAAAGAAGGAGATGAAGTTAAAACGGGGCAAAAACTTATGGTCCTCGAAGCTATGAAAATGGAGAATAACATTCTTGCCGAATCCAGTGGAAAGATTCAGTCGATCAAGGTTCAGGAAAGTACGGCGGTATTGCAAGGAGATCTTTTACTTGAAATAAACTAACCACAGGATCATGAAAAGAACATATCGTTATTTAACATTAGTCTTTCTCATTTTCCTTGTTGGAGGTTTTGCCCTTGGGCAAATAGCGGATACCAATGCGTTGCAACAGGCAACGGATGATGGGGGAGACGGCATGGTTTCCAGTGCTATCAAAGGCATTTCTGTCTTTTTGGGTTATACAGGTTTTGCAAATATCACTATCGGTCATATCATCATGATTTTGGTAGGCTTAATTTTTATTTGGCTAGCCATAGAGTTTGACTACGAGCCCTTGCTTTTGATACCAATCGGAACAGGGATATTAATTGGGAACATTCCATTTATCGCCGGAAATCAGATTGGAATTTATGAATCAGGATCTGTGCTCAATTACTTGTACTTCGGAGTTGTCAAGGGTGTTTACCCGCCATTGATATTTTTGGGTATTGGGGCGATGACGGATTTTTCGTCATTGATTTCGAATCCTAAATTAATGCTTCTTGGTGCTGCTGCACAAATAGGTGTTTTCTTAACCTTTTTTGGAGCCATAGCCATTGGGTTCTCATTACCAGAAGCAGGAGCCATCGGGATCATTGGTGGAGCCGATGGACCTACAGCTATATTCTTGTCTTCCAAATTGGCCAACGGCCTCAATGGCACATCTAATTTAATTGGCCCTATCGCAATTGCTGCTTATTCTTATATGGCCTTAGTTCCTGTAATCCAGCCTCCAATTATGCGGTTGTTGACCAATAAAAAGGAAAGGACAATAAGGATGAAACCACCTAGAGCGGTTTCTAAAAGAGAGAAAATTATTTTTCCAATTTTGGGATTGTTGTTAACCACTTTTATCGCACCATCAGCACTGCCGTTGTTAGGGATGCTCTTTTTCGGAAATTTATTAAAGGAATCTGGAAGGACTGAAAGATTGGCTGATACTGCAAGAACTAAGCTGATAGACATCATTACCATTCTATTAGGTGTAACTGTCGGGGCATCGACGCAGGCCGATGTATTCCTGACTTGGGATTCGATGAAGATTTTCGGATTGGGTGCCGGATCATTTGTGGTAGCTACTATGGGAGGATTGCTCTTTGCAAAATTCATGAACTTGTTCTTAAAAGGGGATAATAAGATCAATCCTTTGATTGGAGCTTCTGGCGTATCTGCCGTTCCAGATAGTGCACGGGTAGTACAGCAAGAAGGTTTAAAATACGATCCAAATAATCACTTGCTCATGCATGCCATGGCGCCTAATGTTTCCGGAGTTATTGGAAGCGCTGTGGCGGCAGGGATCTTACTGAGCTTTTTGGGATAACTATTAATATCAAATATCATGGAAGTTAAAAAACCATTATTTGCCGATTTTGAAAGTATTTCGAAATCACAATGGAAAGAGAAAATTATCCAAGATCTGAAAGGAGCCGATTTTGACAGAAAATTGGTTTGGAAAACAGATGAAGGGTTTGATATTCAGCCATTTTATACTCAGGAAGATTTGCCTGAAAATCCTTCGCTAGATATGTTGCATTCTAGATTGTCAGAAGGTAAAAGATCATGGACAAATTTTATTGAACTTGAGGCTGACGATGCGGGAAAGGCAAACCAAAAAGCCAAAAATGCGCTAAATTTTGGAGCCAATGGATTTATATTTCATTTTGAATCCAATTCAAATCCTGATTTTAATAAACTAATGGATGGGCTGGAGATTCCAGCTTTAGAAATAGCTCTAAAAACGAGCCAACCGGAGCCCAAACTAGTGAAAGCCTATTTGTCTTATGTCAAGGGAAAAGGGGTCAAAAACCATGAAGTCAAAGGTTTTGTTTGTTGCGACGCTTTAGAGCAATATATGCTAACAGGTCAAAAACCTGCTTGGGATTCATCACTAGAAATTCTAGAAAAAACCATCGAATATCCATGGTTTTATGGCTTGGCGATTAGCTCTACAACTTTCGTTGATGCTGGTTCTAGCAGTAGCCAGGAGTTGGCTTTTACACTAAATAAGTTGACGGATTACATTGAGCACCTGTCGAATGGATTTTCTGCCGATCAGGTTTTCAAAGAAATTCACATGACGCTGGGTATATCAGGGGACTATTTCTTTGAGATGGCTAAGCTGAGGGCTTGCCGACTTGCTGTCGATCAAGTGGCCAGATGCTATGAAATCGATGAGGTTGATATTCCTATTTTATCGACAAATTCTACGTGGTCAAAGTCGTTGTATGACCCGTACGTAAATATGTTGAGGAATACCACCGAAGCGATGGCTGCTATTTTGGGCGGTTGCGACGGGGTGCTGATCAAGCCTCACAATAGCACTTTTGAGGCCGTGACGGATTTCAGTCATCGAATTTCCCTTAATATTTCCAACTTGTTGAAAGATGAAAGCTACTTCGACAAAGTAGGCGATCCTGCTGGAGGCTCATACTATTTGGAGAATTTAACGGAAGCACTTTTAAATAAAACGCTGGAAATTTTTAAAGAGATTGAAGGGCAGGGAGGCTTTATTTCATCGTTTGACAATAATGTCATTCAAAAAAGCATTGCTGATGTTAGAGCTAAAAAAGAGTCGGAAATAGCTACACGCAAGAAAGTATTTGTTGGCTCAAATAAATATCCAAATCTCCTCGAAAGCATTCCATACAAAAAAGGGCCTGAAAAAGCCTCTAAAATCCATGGAATGGATTTGCTGAAACCACAGCGTGGAATAGAAGGATTTGAAACGCTAAGGCAGAAAACCCAGCTGATGGAAACTGAAACCGGGAATCGACCAAGAGTATATTTGGCTTGCTTTGGAAACTTGGCGATGAGAAAGGCTCGGGCATCATTTGCCTCAGATTTTTTCGGTACTGCCGGTTTTGAAATTATGGGCGAGTTTTTCTTTGACTCTATTGAAGAAGCCATACAAAAAAGTGCTGATTCTGAGGCTGATATCGTGGTTGTTTGTGCTTCAGACGATGACTATGCTTCTGATGGGGCATCGTTTGCCAAATCATTTAAAGCACAGAATCAAGACAAAGAATTGGTGGTGGCAGGATATCCTGCAAATATCATGGACGAATTGAAATCAGCGGGTGTTGACTCTTTCATTCATGTGCGAACGAATGCCATTGAGGCACTTTCCCAATACCAAAATAAAGTAATGGCTAAATCTTAAGATCATGAAACCTGATTTTTCTAAATTAAAAATAGATAATAAAGTCCAATGGACGCAGGGAGAACCTGCAGGCGAAGTATGGGAAACTGCCGAACACATTCCGGTAAAACCATCCTTCTTTCCAAAAGACCTCAAGGATGCCGAGCATCTAAACTTTGGCGCGGGACTTCCTCCCTTCATGAGAGGACCATATTCTAGCATGTATGCCACACGTCCATGGACGATCAGACAATATGCCGGATTTTCTACGGCAGAAGAATCAAATGCGTTTTATCGACGCAATCTAGCTGCTGGGCAAAAAGGACTTTCTGTTGCCTTTGATTTGGCCACACACAGGGGGTATGACTCAGATCATCCCAGAGTTGTCGGTGACGTGGGCAAGGCTGGTGTGGCGATAGATTCCATTCTGGATATGAAGGTTCTGTTTGACCAAATTCCGTTGGATAAGATGTCTGTTTCCATGACCATGAATGGCGCAGTGATTCCGATTATGGCATTTTATATCGTCGCAGCGGAAGAGCAAGGAGTGTCGATGGATAAATTGAGCGGAACTATTCAAAATGATATCCTTAAGGAATTCATGGTGAGAAATACGTACATCTATCCGCCAAAACCATCGATGAAAATAATTGGTGATATTTTCCAATTCGCCAGCAAAAATATGCCAAAGTTTAACTCGATTTCTATTTCCGGCTACCACATGCAAGAAGCTGGGGCGACTGCAGATATCGAGCTTGCTTACACGTTGGCAGATGGCTTGGAATACATCAGAACAGGGATTGCCTCCGGATTGGATATTGACACTTTTGCACCGAGGTTATCCTTCTTTTGGGCAATAGGCATGAACCATTTTATGGAAATAGCCAAGATGAGGGCGGGTAGAATGCTTTGGGCAAAAATCGTAAAACAGTTTGATCCAAAGAATCCAAAATCCATGGCATTGCGTACGCACTCCCAGACATCTGGCTGGAGCCTTAGCGAGCAAGATCCATTTAACAATGTGGGTAGAACATGTATAGAAGCAATGGCTTCAGCTTGCGGACATACGCAATCTTTACATACCAATGCATTGGATGAAGCGATTGCGCTGCCGACTGATTTCTCAGCGCGCATTGCCCGAAATACGCAGCTATACATTCAGGATGAAACCAATATGACCAAGGTGGTTGACCCATGGGCTGGATCGTATTATGTGGAATATTTGACACAGGAAATAGCCAAAAAAGCTTGGGCACATATTGAGGAAATCGAAGAGTTGGGCGGCATGGCCAAGGCCATTGAAACTGGTGTTCCAAAAATGAGGATTGAAGAAGCTGCGGCTCGTAAACAATCCCGTTTAGACTCCGGAAAAGATATTTTAGTTGGTGTTAATAAATATCAAATTGACGAAAAGTCTGATATTGAAGTGCTGGAAGTGGATAATACTGCTGTCAGGGAATCTCAATTGAAGCGACTAGCTGAACTAAAGAAAAACCGAAACAATGATGATGTCGCTGCAGCTTTAGAGGCTATCTCGAAAAGTGCCGAAACAGGGGAGGGCAATCTATTAGAGCTTTCTGTAGATGCCGCTAGAAAGCGTGCGTCATTGGGTGAAATATCTATGGCTATGGAAAAACATTTTGGCAGACACCGAGCAGTGATCAGAACGATTTCGGGTGTTTACAGCAATGAATCTGCAGATGATTCAGACTTTAATGGCGTAAAGGATTTGACTGATCTCTTCGAAAAAGAAGAAGGAAGAAGACCTCGTGTGATGATTGCAAAAATGGGACAAGATGGTCATGACCGTGGAGCTAAGGTAATCGCAACATCATTTGCTGACATGGGTTTTGATGTGGATATGGGTCCACTTTTCCAAACTCCGGAAGAGGTAGCTCGACAAGCCGTGGAAAACGATGTTGATTTTGTTGGCGCTTCTTCGCTTGCAGCAGGTCATAAGACGTTGATTCCTCAACTGATTGACGAGTTGAAGTCGCTCGGCAGGGAAGATATTTTGGTGTTCGCAGGAGGAGTAATCCCGCAACAGGATTATCAATATCTTTATGATAAGGGTGCTATGGGAGTTTTTGGCCCGGGGTCTAAAATCCCTAAATGCGCCAAACAAATGTTAGAGAAGTTAATGGTTGAGAAATAAAAATTTTGGTGGATTAGTTTTTGTTGGCCGGGCTTCAGTTTTAGTTCGGCCAATATGGCTTTAGGGAATAATCAAAATTTTGATTCAGGCACTTTCATGGATTATAAGGGCTTTTTATGGTTGGTTTTCATGCTTACTCATCGTCAATTCTTTTTAAGGAGCTAGTGAATTCATCCAATTTATTAGTAGCATATTTCATATCCATACAATAAGTTTCCACTTCTAGTGGAGGCTGTATTAAATCATAAAATAAAATTTCTTCTGTCAGAGAGTCAGACAATAGCTTTACAAGTCTGCTGTTAAAACTGAAATATTCGAGCAAGTCTACATTATTCAAAGTATCTCCTTCCCAAAGTTTAAAATCACCAGTTTTAGTTTTTATAATACCCTTACCTACAATATTATTTATCTCATGAATATATCTAACTGGGTACTTAAATGAATTACCATTTAATAATCTGTTGCTTAACACAATACAGGATACAAGTTGTTTGACGTTGCTTAAATCAATATTCCATTTTTTTTCTAATATTGGTATGAGCGCACCTTGGTTATGCAGGCTGACTACATTATCTAACTGCTTCTCAGCCTTTCTTATGTAATCATATGTTGTTCTTAAATCAAATGAACTTACAGGATGTAGAGTGTGTTTACATTCAAAAATATATAATGTGTCATCATAAACTGCAAACAAATCTATATCTGACTTAGGAATAGTGGTTTGGCAATAGTTTTCAATTGCTGATTTGGAAAGGGAATCAGACAACTCATTAACGAGCACATCATAAACTCCATCTGCCAACAAGTTTTTATTCTGGTTTTTATATTCAGAGGCATATAAATTTCTAATAAAATTGGATTGATGAAAAATGCTCAGACTTATTAAAAAAAACTCATTAATAAATAAGATTGGGCGATATTGTAAATCAAAAATAGTATCCAAACCAGGCTCCCAACTTATAATGTCAAGAAAACTATCTACTTTATCTGGTGTGGAAAACCGCTCAAGATAATCAAATAAAACTTCATCTTTTTGGGCGGGTATTAATGAGCGAAGTAATGTTTCAATCTTTATATTCTTAAGTTCAAAAATTTTTTTGGTAAATAATTGATAAAAAAATGAGAAAAGCCTTCTGAACTTTATGATATCGAACAAAGTTAATTTGTCCTTAATGATTATTGATTCTAGTTTCTTAGTATCTAATAGCTGTTCCTTATTTATGTGCGACAGATAAATAATTTCATCCTTGAATAAGAAATCTTGTGTAAAATATTCTTCAATAAGGAATTCAAGCACATATTCCGGCAATACCAATCTATATCGAGGAAAATTATTAGACTCCGTATACTGAAATATTTCAAAATTTTCCAAAGAGTATAATTCTTTAACTAAATCCTCCAATGATAATACCTTTTCATCATTTAAAATTTCGTGTTGTAAAGTATCATTAATGCTTTGTAAACTGGTATTGATATAACCAAGTCTAACTGATTTTTCAAAATCTTTACTTGGAGCAATAAGACGTATTCTATCCTCGTGCTCAATGCAGATATAATTAAAGTGGTCAATTTGAACCTCAAATTCTTTGAAATCCTGAACAGTGCACACAAATCCAATGAGCTTTTGAATTTTAGGACTATTTATATAAGCTATACTAGTTTTATTGGTATCAATAAGATGTATTGGTCTTTTTTCGGATATGAAAAATATTAAATATGATATAGCAGCACTTATGTCTTCTTTATTTCTAGAATTTAGTGACGTTAAATCCGTTTTTGAGGATTCAACATGATTAGTAAGAAAAAGATAATCGCCAAACGTTAGTAGTGTTTTTAACAATGATTCTCCCTTATGATAAAGTTCAAATCGTTTAATTTCTTCTAAAATAAATTTATCAACTACTGAATAAATATTGTGAAAGCTTGAAATGTTTTTAATTGATTGTAAATATTTTAATTCATTGTTGGTTAATTTAAATAACACATTATTGATTTTTAATAGCTCTGAAACTAGGTTAGCTACGATACACTTCTTCCCTTTATATTTTGAATACCTAAAAATTCCTTTTTGCCTAATAAATTCAATTGTGTGTGTTGGGTTAATAAAGAATCCTAGCATTAAATTATTCAGGGAAAGATTGAATTTTCCATTATCTACGCAATCAGAAATTTCTTTAAGAAGTGTTTTAAATTCAGCTTTTGAAAGCTGTTTAATTTTCTTTTTCATAAGAAAATCAATAAAATATATGCTTTTAATCTTTGCTAAATCAAGTCCTTCTATTATCATAATGAGTCTTTTTAGATGGTATCTAACTCTTAAATATATACAATGAATAGATTAAAGACCCTTGATAAGGCCCCTAAAATCCATGGATTTTGAAGGCTTTTTCTAGGCATAAATTGATCGGTTAGTTTACTGTTTCTCATAAATCAAGGCATAAGAATTGGAAGGATTGATTAATAGAATATCATTAATTCCCATCATTTTCTAGAATATAAGATTGAATATTCATCATCGCTTTAACATCAGAAACAGCGCAATTGATCCAACCTTCTTTTTGCAATCTCTCGTCATTTCTTTCCCAGTAGGTCGGATATCTTCCTGTTTCTTTCAATTGCGCTTGCGTCATTGCATTTGCCAATTCAACAGCTTTTGCCAGATATATTTCTTTGCCTGTTGCTTTGTGGGCAAATAAGTAGGTGTTCATCATTTTTGCTACACTGGCATCAATAGGCACATAATACTCATATTGTTCGAGTGCAGTCGGCAAAATCCACTGTTGTGCCCGAGGGTATTGATGCGGCATTGGTTTTTCCCACACCACAAATTGATCTTCCGAAAAACGCAATAGCTCTTCAGCCAATTTTAGGTTGTCAGGCATTTTGTCAGCATGTTTAAAAAGGTATATGGCAAACGAAGCAGCGTCGTGTTTGGTTAAGTTTTTATACCTAATGCTAGGATTAATATCCTCAAATTGGCCTGACCAATCAAAGGTTTTAACAGGGTTTTCAAAAATCCAGCTCAGCGCATTTTTCTCCACTTCTTCATAATCCGTAATTTTAAACTCTACTCTCAAACGTTCTAGAAACTCAATAATATCAATCGGAATACACAGCGTTTCTTTGACAGGAGTGCCATCTTCCCAAACCTTTAAATACCACGTGCCATTTGGTAACTGTAGCTTTGCATAGGTATTTGCAATGTTAACAGCTGCATCATAATATTTTGTGTTTTGTGTGAGCTTAAAAAGATCAAGATAAATATGTGCCAGTCTTGCAGGGTAAATAATCATTGATTGGCCTTTGTAGTGTTTTGCACTTAGGCGATTACCCATATAAGTGGGAGGAAAAAATGCAAGTGGTGCATTTGCCGGTTCGCTGATTTTAATTAAGTAATCGGCAGCATTTTTAGCAATCGTTAAAGCACTACTTTTATTGGTGGAGGAAAGCTGGCTGTACAAAATCATGCTTTCGACTACAGCACCCATTATTTTTGCGGGATAGCAATATAATTGATACGTAAGGGTGTCTGGTGTTCCGTCTATTTTCCAATGCTGAATATAATTTTTTTGGAAAATATATTCCAAGGCCCTTTTGTAGCTTTCATCATACTCAACAACTTTTTGATTATAAGGACCATTAAAAGGAGCCGCCTTGTAAAATTTTCGTGTTCCTGCCTGCCCCAAATTCTGCCCATTACTATCCAAACCCACAACTTCAAGGTCGATATAACCTTGCGGGAGTTTGAGCCAAATTGGAGCAAGATTATCCCACGGATTTTTAGTTGTAAACATAGTGACATCAAAATCAAAATTAGAAGCAGTAGCTACGAATTGATAGTTCACAGCGCCTTCAATTTCATTAAAATCAAAGGCTGGTGCATAAATAAATCTTTTGGCATATTTGTTCCAAAAGGGCATATTAAAAGCTTCACCTTGCCAAATTGGTATCAAAGATTCTTCTAATTCATTATTTGAAAGGCTTTCATAATTAAAATGAATTTCTCCTTTTTTTTGCTCTTGGGCATATAACTGCAAACAACCTAAAGCCAAAAACAGGCTTGTGAAAATACATCGTATTAATTTCATTGAATTGTGCTTTTATCGATTATTTGTTTTATATCCGGGTAGTGAATTTACTATTCCTCTGAAAGAGTTTGATAACACAGGTTTATGTGCAATATCTTCATTTTGGGTTTAAAAAAAATTACTGAGCCAAGATAATCATAATGCCTAAACCTATTTCGGCTTTAGACTCTTGACAATGCATCAAATTTCCATGGATTTTAAGGGCTTTTTATGGTTCTTGTGGTATAAAAACGACTAAGGTTAGACTAGTGGCTAATGTTTAATTACATCTGTTTTTTAGTTCAGCATTAAACAATATCGTTGATGATGTAGGAAAAGTATCTCCAGAATAAATAACTCTGAAATAGTCATTACTACTGTATTGTTTTTGAGAGTTTAAATCAGAAAAGCATTTGTCCACCTTTCGAGATAATCTATAAAAAGATCGAAGTCTTCTCTTAAATTATTTGGAAATAGGGCAATGTTTTCGTTCAATAATTTCAAGATCGTAAGATTTAAATTATTCAGCTTTTTTGCATCCTTATAGAGAAATCCATTTGCTTTATATTGATTGTTATAGACGTCTTTTGAAATTGTCAAAATGCTATCTAATGGTTTTAGTAAATTATTGCATATCAAAAGACCATCTGAAAACAACTCTTCTTTTGGTCTTTTTAAATCATTTGAGATGTTATACGAAATTAATTTTACTTTGGCATTTTCAGCTTCAAGCGTTGAAATTTCTTCTTCTTGTTTTTTAAGCTTTATCTTTAAATTCCTTAATTCTTTTCTCTCGTATTCATTTAGTTTTGTGGTTTTTGTCTCAAGGCTATCAACAGATGAGATAGTTTTACTTAATTCTTCGACTTTAATTTCCTTTTCTTTTTTAATTTGAGACTTAATAAAATCTTGGCTTTTTTTCTTGAGGAGCTCTTTTTTCTCTCTATTTTTTAATGTTTCAAGATAATTTTTCCATCTCGTCCTTGCTGAACTGGATCTAGAAAGTGTTGCAAAATATTCAACATTTTCAATCTCTTTACCTGTACTCAATTCTTTTAATCTTTTTATTTGCTTTTCTAACTGTTGACTCTCCTGTAAAGCAAGTTGTCTTTCTTCAAGCCCTTTGTTAATTATAGTAGTTATAAACACTAAAATAATAGAACCTATTAAAAACTTGAAGTGACTAGTAATAGATGAAATTCTATCCTTAGCAATTTTGTTTGATAAAACCATTAATGAACTTCCTAAAATTAAAATTATTAGCAGGGAGAAAAGAATAATTGATACCGTATATGATTCTAATAAAATTTCCATTTTCTTATTGTTGCTAACGGTTGAGTATATGTAAGAGTACCTATATTTCTTTATTGTAAAGGCACATATAGCCGCCCAAAATACAGGGATAACAGTATTTTGGGTGGCAATACTATATCTTCAATTAGGTGTTTAAAATATTTTATAGCATCAAGATAATCATAATACCCTAGACCTTTAAATCTATTTCGGCATTTGACTCTTGAAAAAGCATCAAATTCCCATGGATTTTAAGGGCTTTATTGTCGCTTCAGTATTTTTAAGATACGGTTGTATTCGATTTCGGATAAATTCCAGTTGTATCCTTCAAAATTGACGGTGTTCGTGAATTGAATGACTACTGCATCTATGTCTTTGTGATATTCGGCAATAGTCTGGTAACCGGGAATCAAACCCGTATGGTCATACCTATAAATCGAGGAATAAATTTCCTGTTCCTTTTTGTCTTTAAATACTGAGCCATCGTTTAAAGCCCTCAAGAATTTACCCAAATCTTCAGCTGTAGCCAACATCGAGCCATTATTGTCAGTCTTTAAATCAGCATTGTAGCCAACATAATAGCCACTCATGATATCATCCATGTCTATGTCACTAATAGAGCCAAAAGTATGGTTTAGATTAAATGGCATTAGAATTTCTTCCCGAATGAATTGGAAGTGATTATAGCCCAGAACCCTATCCATGATTTTGGAAAGCAATAAATAATTAGTGTTGCTATATTCATAGTCTTCTCCGGGTTGAAAATTAGCTGGCAAATCAAGAATCAATTCGAGCCTTTCCTTATCGCTTTCTTTTGGTGCCACCCAATAATTATGAGCGTCGGTATAATTTGGAATACCACTTTGATGTTGCACCATCATTCTCAAGGCTATTTGATCTGCATTTTCAATTCTTCCTTTCAATTCAGGCAAATAATCGGCGAGGGTTTCGTCCAAAGATAACCGTTCATTGCGTACCAATTTAGAAATAGCAACAGCAACATATAGCTTGCTGACGCTGGCGATTTTAAATAAGGAATGGGGGTCTGTGGGTATTTTGTTTTCTCGATTTTTCCAGCCTGCAGCGTAAAATGCGGGTGCTTTTCCACCTTCATCTATATAGACAATGATTCCGTCAAATCCCATGTCAATGGCTTCACTTACCTGCTCCTGAACGGTGTCTGGCAAAGGTTTTATCCATGCTTTTAATATTGGCCATGGGACATAGAATAGGGAAATAATAGTTCCTACGAGCAATATGATTCTGAGTATTTGTTTTGTATGTTTCTTCTTCATCAAGTTGATTATAATTCTAAGCCTATAAACCTGCTCCGACATTAGGCCCTTGAAAAAGCATTAAATTTCCATGGATTTTAAAGGCTTTTTGGAAGTTATATTTATTCCGGGCATGACCGGTTTAGTTCAACTCTAAATCATAAACTTACACTTTTTCGAAGAGGATTAAAAAAGTGATTTATTGAAGTGCTTAGAGCCTAAACTCTTTTTCCGGAGGTGTTCTTGAAGATGAGAAAGACCAATAATCCGGCCATAATTATAAAGACTGCCAAGGTTGTCCGGTTACCGTTTAATGGTGTTTCTGACAAAAGAATCTGATTGTTCAATAGCGATACATTCAGTTGGTAATCGTTTACTTCATTTAAAATGAAGTGATCTCTATCCACTCCTTCTTTGATGATATTGAAAATAACCTGGCTCTTCTGGATGTTCTCAAATCCTTTGTTCTTAACATGTACTTCATCCACTACCTTAGGAACTCCAGATAGCTGAAATGCAACAGCAGTGGCATGGCCAAGTTTTACCATTCCATTTTCCATTGTTACATCTTCTCCATTGAAGCGAATGGCTATTTGAGCTTTGAGATGATTCAATAGCAATTGGGTGAATTCCTCAGGAGAGGCATAGGAATCTTCACCGTAAGCATTTTTTACTTCATACTGGAAAGCCGTCATGGAGGCATTTAGCCGTAACAACCATTGTCCTGCTGGTTGCTCAATGAGTGTGAACGAAGAAATATCCGGTTGATGTGCATTCGCTGTTACAGCAGATAGCATCACAATTGCTATAACTATGGATTTAAATATCTTTTTCATAAGTTCTATCAGTTTACATATGCTCCGGATAGGCAGTTGATAAAGTTGTTTGAACCAGGAGCGTCCACGTGATAGTGATATCCTCTTGTGTCGTCGTAATGCCCTCGGCAGGCATCTAGATCATTCGGCTCATTGCCGTCTTTGTCGAGTTGCTCATAAATGCCATGTCCATCCATTGCATAACCAATCATTGAAGCATGGGAGTCTTCTTGCGACATGGTAGTAGATATGCCGGTTGCTGCATGATAGTGATAGCCTTGATGTACATTGATATGACCGCCGGCATCATCAAATGGAGCTAAGGTATAGGCGCTTAATATATTGTCGACTGGAGCTGATGCAGAGTATTCCACTCCATTGAAGGCTATTCCTCTGACGCTTGGACCAAAGCTGCCGGGGCCCATGCCTGCAAAACTGGCAGATGCCGTTAGCTTGATGGGTGTTATAGGGATCAACCATGTACGGGTAAGTCCAGAAATGTAGTCTGGAATACATTCTACACAATAGTTTTTATATTCCTCGCCTACATTGGGATTGGCTGCATTGATACAGTCATCTTCAGAATCTGTTATATAAATGTCTCCATTGGCATCATACATCAACCATGTGTCATCATTATAAAAGTTAGCCATATTGGCGATAAACGCACCATCTACATCATACACTTTTCCGTTTTCCAGCCAGATACCTCCGGCTTCTGCTCCATCAGAAATGTTTTCTGGACACCACGGACCCATGTCATGGTCAGTTGGCGTACTTGCAACAATTTGATGACACGTGGTCTCTGTGCCGTCGGATAATGTACATGGTACAGTAGAAACTGTGGTGCCTTCCAGAAAGTGGTCAGCATCCACATGTATGACTGTTCCAACTTCAGCATCTTGAGTTACGTTATCATTACAGCTATTTGCTGAAATCAAGATGGTCACAATTAATAGTGGGAGAATCATAACTTTAAATTTTTGCATGTCTTTGTTTTTTTTGAACATATAGACGTGCATTATTTCTTAATCCTTCGCAGGCATACTTGTTTTTTCAACAACTATTCTTTTATTTGCAACAATATTGCATTTAAATGATATTTGCATCAATGTAAGTTTTAGTAAAAGATGCTTGAGCGAACTGAAAAATTGAAGAATAGAAAGTGACAGGAAGAAAAAAATATACAACCATTCTTTTATGTTTGATTTTCACTTTCCCGATTGTTTTCCAATCGCTTCATATTGTTGTGCATCATCCTTCTGGCCATTCACAAAATTATGAGCTGTGTAATGGTCATGAGCCAATACAAGCATTTCAGAACAAGTATTCTATTGAATTACAGAAACATGAATTGTGTCCGATTTGTGCCTATCATTTCTCAATAAATGATATACCAAAAGCTTCAATTTTTAGAAGTGCTTTACCTTTAGCTCAAGATTTATTTAAGGAGTTGGTAATTCATTTACCTTTTCAACAACTATTCTCAAATAAATCCCCAAGAGCACCTCCGGTATTCCAGTAAATCTATTTCAAGTTACTGGTTTCATCTCAATTATTAAACATGAGTAAATTCATCATGCTTTTATTAGGCATGTGTATATCTTCTATTTTATCCTTTGGCCAAGAAAAATTCTCAATTACGGGAAGTGTTTTTGACACAAACAACGAACCTTTAATAGGCGCGACTGTAATTATTTTTCCTATAGAAAAAGGTACAGTAACTGATATAAAAGGTGATTTTGTCATTAGTGGTTTGTTACAAGGCAATTATAAAATCGAAGTATCCTTTATCGGCTACAATACTCTTGTAGATTCAATAATAATTACTGGAGACAAAAAATATAAGTCCCAATTAAGGCTTGCTACCCTTAGTTTGCAAGAGGTTGTAGTTACCAATAATTATGTAGAAACACGAAAAAAAGAAGAATCGCTCAATATTGAAGTTGTCAATGATGATTATCTGAAACAAAACCTTGGTGGCAGTTTGATGAATTCTCTCGAGCGCTTGCCAGGGGTTAGTACTATTGACATTGGCTCAGGTCAGTCCAAACCGGTTATTCGAGGGTTAGGGTTTAATAGAGTCGTAGTTGTTGAAAATAATATAAAACATGAAGCTCAACAATGGGGCGCAGATCATGGTCTTGAGATTGACCAATATGCAGTTGACAATGTTGAAATAATCAAAGGTCCGGCTTCCCTTATGTACGGTTCAGATGCCATTGGTGGAGTAATTGATCTGAAAAAAAGAAGAGTGCCTGTTGAAAATTCTTTCGGCGGAGTTATCGACATTTCAGGTAAAACCAACAACAATTTGATAGGAACCTCTATATCTATGTATAGTAGAAAGAAATGGTTCTATGCAGATGCTCGCCTTACATTGCTTGACTACGGTGATTATAAAGTGCCTACAGATAGCGTTGATATTTATTCGTACCGTGCAGCATTGCATAATAATTATTTGCGCAATACAGCGGGTAAAGAACAGAACCTACATTTATCATTTGGTATAATTCAAAAACGGTTTGAGAGCAGATTTTATATAAGTAGCATAAACAGTAAAAATGGTTTTTTTGCCAATGCACACGGTTTAGAACCTCGCAATATAGATGCGGAATTGCATGATAAATCGAGCCGAGACATTCAATATCCTTATCAAAAGCTTAGTCATTTTAAGCTATCAAATACCAGCACATATAGGTGGGAGAACCTTAAGGTGGAATCAAACTTAGGTTTTCAAAGGAATTTTAGGCAGGAATGGAGCCAATATGTTAACCATGGCTATATGCCTGCTGTTTTTCCTGATACTTTGAGTTTCCCTTCTGATCTGGAAAGACAGTTTGATAAATATGTCTATTCTGCGAATTTGAAATTATTCTACTACTTAAATGAAAGGGCACAACTAGATGTTGGTATAAATGGGGAATTTCAGGATAACCGAATTGATGGGCGCGGATTTATCATTCCAGCCTATAAACAATTCAACATAGGAGGATTTGCCTTAGGGAAATATTCAGTTTCACGTGAGAGCATTATTCAGCTTGGTATTCGGTACGATTATGGAGCAATAAATTCAAGTGAATATAATGATTGGTTCCCTTCTCCGATTGATGAAAGCGCAGATTCAAGTACGGAGTACTTGATGAGAGCAGATGAACTTGATCGTCATTTTTCTAATTTCTCATGGTCGCTTGGTTACAACTACAATCCCGGCAAATGGTCACACAAAGTAAACATTGGAAAGAGTTTCCGAATGCCTATTGCTAAAGAATTAGCTGCCAATGGTGTCAATTACCATCGCTTCAGCTATGAAGTTGGAAATCCTGATTTATCACCTGAAATATCATGGCAGTTTGATCTTGGTACAGAGTATTCCACGAAACGCTTTGCTATTGGGGTCTCACCATTTATAAACTATTTTTCAAATTACATTTATCTAAATCCGAGTTCGGAACACGACCGGCTATACGGCAATGGTAATCAGGTCTATTATTATACTGAAAGTAAAGTTTTGAGGTATGGAGCAGAGTTACATACTCATTACGAACTGTTCAAATTTTTGCAGCTAGGTATTATTGGTGAGTATGTTTGTTCAGAACAATTGTCAGGCGAGAAGCAAGGATATACGCTGCCTTTTTCTCCACCTCCTTCTGCAATCTTCAATATTAAATACCAAAAGCAAAATTTACAATTCATTGAGAATGCGTATTTGTCTTTTGATTTCAAGGTTACAGCACCACAAAACAATATTGTTCCTCCTGAAGAAAAAACAGCGGGTTATCAGCTTATCAATGTAGGAATTGGAGGCGACATCAGTCTTAAAAATCGCAAGTTCAATATCACAGCGCAAGTTCAAAACCTGCTAAATACAAAATATTTTGATCACACCAGCTATTACCGACTGATCAATGTACCTGAGCCAGGAAGAAATTTTATTCTGAATATTTCAATACCCTTCTCAGGTACAATAAATTAATAATTATATGTACAACTATCTAAATCTAAATTAAAATGATGAAAATGATGAAAATGAGAGGATTAATGTTGCTTATGGTTTTTACAGCCGTACTTTTTACCGCATGTGAAGATAATGATGACACACAACCTCCTGCAAAACCTGAAGTCACTATACTTGAATTGGGCAGTAGTCATGATAATCCTAACGACAACATGGCTTCAGTTGGAGGTGAATTTCATATGGAGGCTGAAATTGTAGCCGAAGGGAAAATTGATATAGTTCAATTAATCGTTCACCCTGAAGGTGAGCATGACCACGAGGACGGTGAACATGAAGAATGGGAAATTGACACGACGTATACCAAATTTTCAGGTTTGAAAAACACACTTTTTCATGAGCATTTGCATGTTGGTGGTAGCGCAGAGCCTGGCGATTATCATGTTGATTTTATCGTCACAGATATGGAAGGGAATCAAAGTAGCGCTGAAGCTGAACTTCAAATTGTTGAAAACTAATATTAACCGAGCCTGACAATATTGGCATTGTCAGGCTCTAATTTCATTCTACTATGAGAACAAAGGGATATTTGATTTCATCTTTACTGATGGTTTCTTTATTTATATCGTGCGAGGAGGACAATAACATTGATGTTGAGAAACCGGCAATTGACATAAGTTTAGCGGATGCATTTCCTAAGAGCTGTGACACGCTATATTTTGGGGAATCTTTTGATTTTAAGGCATTATTTACCGACAATGTCGAGCTGGGGTCTTTCAGTATTGGTATTCACCATAATTTTGATCATCATTCGCACAGTACCGAAGTTACGGATTGTACTGTTGACCCAATAAAAGACCCTATAAATCCGATCACGTATATAGAAGATTTTTATATTCCGGAAGGCT
>JAUHYU010000042.1 GCA_030426345.1 Bacteroidia bacterium | reverse complement strand
GTTAGACCCTGTCCTTTTTTTGTACCGGAATGTGGCATGTTCCGAACTGATACTTGTCACAAAGATGGATTCTTTTATTGCATTGATCTCAAAAACCAATGTGTCAGATCGACTATTGGTCACAAATGGTGCCTTGGCATACCAGCTTCCAATGTAAAAGATTCCATCCTCAAGGGAATCACAAAATTCCGGATCGGAATTGCAAAGCGTTGTATCAGATTGGCAAAAATCCGGATGCTGCGCACAGAAATCAAGACTGTCACATATCGATGGATTATAAGCATATAATAGCGGCTTTTGCTCTCCCACACTTCCCTGCACAAAAATGAGGTAATTATCCATACCACAATCATCCGGGACAATTTCCTCACCTCCTGCTTCCTGTCCTATGCGCTCCCAAATTTTTACATTATCTGAGGCCAGCAAGAATTCTATCTCGGCCTGATTAAAGCCTGAGAACTTTCTCACCTTATCCGTACAAGCCTCCAAGATGCAGAAGATGCCAAGAAAATAAATGCCCTTTTTTACCATGATTTTAAAAAGCAGCAATTTAAGGATAAATCATTTTCCACATCCAGATATTTTGATTTTGTATGGTGATGTTATCAGTTGCAATTCCTTCTTAACAAGAATTTTTGACCCAATAGGTATTGAGCCGTACATATAATATTTATGAAAAATTACTTGACGATATCCTTAACTGATTTCGGATTCTGACTTGTATGAATGATCATTACAATAATAATTTCAGTATCCGTTATTTCATAGATGATTTTATAACTCCATTTGCCTACTGACCTGTATTCATTGGATTCACTGACCAAGGATGGCTCTTTGCTATATTATTTCCTAGGAAATTTCCCCAAACCTCTCGCCAATGACAGCAAGCTTTTCCTAACCTTATTGGCTGCGGAAGGAGAGTCTATTTTTATAAACTCATGGATATCCCGCAAAGATTCCAAAGCACTATCATCCCAGCGTACAGGCAATTGATCTTCCATTACCAACCTTCTGATTCTTTCTCAATATCTTCTTGGGTTGTAAATTTACCTGATTTGACCCGATCGGATGCCGACCGAACTTTCTGGATTAATTTAGACTTTGTGATAGCCTCACCTTTTGTAGAATAGCCCACAATTGGTTCAGATGATACTTGAAAACCTTTTTTAATAATTTTCAAATATGCATTCAATAGTTCTTCATCCTCGATTTTATCTATCAAATAATGAAGTGATTCTTTTAGTTTTATTGTCGTCATAAATTACCTCCCTTATGTAAAGTAACGATTTTTTTGTCCCTTTCTGCCCAAAATTTACTTAATGTTTCGCTATTCCTCCATCGCCTCATAAATCACTTCCTGTATGTTTGTGCGGATATTGTGCTTATAGAGCTTCGTATTTTCGCGGGTAGGATATACTCGATTGGAAAGGAAAATATAAACAATGTTATATTCTGGATCGGCCCAAGCATAGGTTCCTGTGAAGCCGGAATGCCCAAAACTCAACTGGCTTACCGACTTGGCGGTATTGCCATTTTCATGTGGCTCGGGCAATGGTCTATCAAACCCCAGCCCTCTCCTATTGTCATTTTCAGGAAACTGACATCGCGCAAATTCTTGTACTGTTGCTTCACTCAAATATTGTTGCCCACCATATGATCCATAATTACAATACATTTGAAAAAGCTTCGCCAAGTCATTGGCAGATGAAAAAAGACCTGCATTGGACGACATGCCCTGCATCAAAGCAGCGCCTTCATCATGTACCTTGCCGTGCACTAAATGATGGCGAAAGAGCGAATCATACTCGGTCGGCACAATCCTATCCATGTCAAATTTATCTAAGGGATTGTGGGTAAGCGTAGTCGCGCCTAGTGGTTTATAAAAGTTGTTATAGAGATATTCATCATACTTTTCTCCGGTGATAGAAGCGATGATGTCTGGAAATAAATAGAAGGTGAGCCCTGAGTAAAGGTATTTCTTTTCCCCCAGATCCGACTTTCTAATCTGCTTATAAATCTTCTTTTTGTAGTCTTTATAAACATAAAGACCATCGGAAATTTCGTAGGGATATTTCTCCGACTGAACGGTATTCAAGGTTTTGCGTCTATATTTTCCATTTTTCTTTTTATCAGTTTTCCAATAACCGATACCCGATTTTTGGCCAGACTGATGAGCAAGAATTTCCCGAAAAGTCAGCTTTTTCTTATTGCCTCTTTTGAAATAACGGAGATAAGTTCCTAAAGTAGCATCCAGATCAAACTTTCCTTCTTCGTGAAGTTTCATCAACGCGGGAAGAGCTCCCGTCACTTTTGTGATTGACGCCAAGTCGTACAAATCATCATCTGTTACTTTCTGCAAACTGTCATAAGTATAATAACCATAAGACTCTTGAAAGATAACTTTATTGTCTTTAGCAACCACGATCTGGCAACCCGGCATGGCTTTTTCCTTGATCGCAGCAATGGCAATTTCATGGATTTTAGATAGTTTTTTGGCATCCAGATTAGCTTCTTCCGGTGGGCCATAGCTAAACCTACCAAGTTGACTGATTGGGATTCCATGTCCTATTGAGAATTCAGTGCTCAAATCAATTGGTGAAACTCCAGTTGCACCAATGCCTCCAAAAATCAATTGCGGCACGAGCGCATTGTACAAATCATTGTCTTCATAAGACAAAATAAGTGACTTGGCACCCAAGAACTTTTCATGGATTTTCAACACATTTGGATCACCAAAATACACTTGAACGCATTTATCAGACAGGTTGAGCCATTCCTGAAAAATCATAAAACTCTCAGTTCCATCTAAATTATCCTCTAAAAAACCGGAAGGATAATGCCCAACAATGATCAAATCATAGTCAGACAAAGTTTCCCACAAGTCTGAAAACACTTCGTCAGAAGAATAATAACTTGCTTGAAAGTGATCCACTTTTGTGTACTGATTCAAATATTTTTCTAAAACTGGATTAAAAGATTTTTCTAAAGAAAGACTGGCTACTTTCAAGTCTTTGAGGTCTTTTACAGGAAGGAGGTTCTGGTCATTTTTTAAAACGGTTAACGAAGCCTTTGTCAATTCATATTTCAGAATTTTCTCTTCTAGGGAAATAGTTTTCCAATCCTTGACTTTAATTTTATCATAATTTCCCAGCCCCACTTTCCACTTCAACCCCAGCAACTGGCGGCATTTTCTGTTTAGAATTTCCAAGAAATGAGGATCATTCCCTATCGCCATTTTCATTGCTTCATGGAAATCAGGCACATTTTTTGGCTCCACCACAATCATCTCCAATTGATCATCTTCCAACCATGAGATAATATCCAAATCTCTGTATTGTAGGAATTTTAGTTCATCGAAACCCACCAAGCCTTCAGACTTCATTCCCTCGTTAATTTCCGCCCTTCGCCAATCCACATCGACCAGCTCCTGATTTACATCTTTAAAAACATTAAAAAAACCATGAATGCCAATAGATTGACACTGCTGGGCGATGGTCTGTCCGGTAGCATAAAGCAAGTGCGGCTCTGAAATGGCATGGATTTCCATGGCATTTGCCAATTGATGCACACTATCCATTTGCAAGCCATATCCATCATTTGCCTTGCCAAAAACCAACATTGGAGTTTGTGCAACTTCCTGCAGCTCATTTGCTAAATTGACATGCTCAGATGGTGTGAATCCCGACATCAAAATCCCACCAAAACGAAATAAGGAATCCCATGGATTTTGGAGGCTTTTTTCAGCATCCACAACCAATAATTGATCCATGCGCTCGGTAATGCTCATAGAATCAAACTGAGAATTTACCCAAATCTCCGCTTCGTAGCTATCAATTATTTCCGATTGACCTGAAACATGGTGAAGATTAAATACAAAGAGAAAATAAATAAAAAGAGGAAATTTCATCATGCGCACACAGGATATTATTTTTGCCGCAATATAATTAGCAACCATGGTTTTCGGAAGCATTTCAGGTGAATTGCAACCTCGACCGCAACCTGTCAAACCATGGATTTTAAAGGCTTTTTTGGTCACGAATCACCCACCGGGATCTTGATATTCTTCACTCCCCCACGCAGCTTAACCACTTTACTGAGCAAATCAAACCAAAACGGTGCACCGATATAAATCGCCAATGAGGTGATTGCCCAACCTGCCAGCATTGACAACAGCCCCCAATACCAATCATCTTCCGAAAAAAAATCGAAACTATTTCGGCTCCAGCCCAGAGGAATTGGGAGGCTCCCCACCTCGGCAAATACATTGGCCAGATTATCTCCTGGCTTGTTTTCACCGGAATAGATCACTTCTCCATTGGCATCTTTTACCAAATACTCCTCATCGTTTTTTTCAATAGTCACCATGGAACTTGCGACAGCGGCAGAAAATGCCTTGGCTGTATCTTTGTTTTTCCACAAGGTAGTGGTGATATTGATCGTGTCAATGTTCAACAATACTGCTGACAAAATCCCTATGTAGAGCACGGCCATTTTGGCTTTGGTTTTATACCATTCCGAGAGGCGATCCATAGAATCGTTGTAGGAAGTCTCTATATTTTCATAAAAATCCTCTAGTTTATTATACGACTTGTCGAGTAAGCCCAACAGCCATACCTGAGCATCGCCCTTGATAATTTTATTGTTCTTGATTTGCTCCCGAATTTGTGGGATGGTCTCAGGCAAATCCTCAGCACCTTTGATCACGTCGATGACGCTTTGCGCAAAAGAGCTTGAAGGAATATAAGACGGCAATTCGTTTTTATTGTTCCTCAGCGACCTGATGTACGGGCTATCCATGATTTTTGTACCTATTTCGTCCCAATCCCGATCAAGAAAATTAATGATGGCGAGATGCAGTTGCTTTGACCTGCTTTGCAATTTGATTTGGATCAATTCATTGAATGAAGAGGCAAAAAGGCCGAGAAGAAAATATAAAAATGAAAGGCCTATGGCAATGTCAATAATTGGGGAATCGAGCATAATGATCGGGTTAGGTATTTAGCGTAAGTTCAAATCACAAATCGAAACGATCAATGCAAACCGCATCTGTGTTTTAAGTTATAAAAGGTAGCAATAAAGTTTTATTTTTCAAATGTATCCATCGAAATGAGCAAACATATAAAGACCCTTTTCCCAAACTTATTTCATGATTTCCATAGACCTTCAAACAATCTCTATAAAAGAATCCATTCGAACGGTTTTACAAAGTTATTACCTTGGCAAACTGATAGTGAACGTAGTTCCTATGCCGATTTTACTGTCTATTGATATTTTGCCATTATTTCGCTCCACGAATTCACGACAGAGGATGAGACCCAGCCCTGTCCCCTTTTCGCGGTTGGTGCCAAGAGTAGTATGCTTAGCACTAATACTGAATATTTTTTCCTGATCTTCTGGACCAATACCGACCCCTGTATCCTTAATCCCAATATCCACGTTGCCCTTCCATTCATTCACAAAAATGGTAATCGTTCCCCGGTAATCGGTAAATTTGATAGCATTAGAAAGTAGATTCCTGATTACCGTCCGTATGGAATTAATATCTGCAAAGACATTTATCGGCCCTTCAGGTGAAAAATCAATTGCGATATATTTATTTGCCGCGGCCTTGGAAAGCAATCGGACATTTTCTTGGATTACGTTGGTAATATCAAATTTTTTCGGCGTGAATTCTATCCTTCCTGTTTGCGAACGTGCCCAGCTCAACAAGTTTTCCAGCAGTTCATATAGGTTTTTGAGTGACTTATCCAGATCCGTTGCTATGGTCCTAATCTCCTCCTCAGTGAGCATTGCGGTATGGTTGATGAGCAATTGAGAAAAAGAAGTTAGCGAATTGAGCGGCCCCTTGAGATCGTGACCGATGATAGAGAAAAATTTATCTTTCGTACTGTTTACTTCTGTCAGTTGTTTGTTTTGCTCAACTACCTGCCGATTGACCAATTGCAATTTTTGGTTTATTCGCTTTCTATCCCGATAAGACCTTACGAAAATCAACACCAACAAACCAGAAACTAACATGAGTAAAACAAGTGTTACATTGAATTTTTGGCTTATTTCCAATCGCTGCTCATTTTTTTGCGTAACATCCTGAAGGCTTTTGATGCGTTGGTCCCGTAATTCGATTTCGTGCTCCGTATTAATTTTTTCGATGCGCTTTTCACTGGCCTCCGAATAGATTAGCTCACTAATATTGGTATACTTATTTTGATAGAATATTGCCTTTTCGAAATCATCAAGCCCAAGATATGCCTGGTACAGAAAATCAAAGCTTTGCTGCATTAACCTATTAGAATTGATCCTTTCCGCATTTCTCAGCCCAATATTTATATTGTTAATCGCCCTTTGAAATTCACCTTTTTCTATACACAGCAGCCCTATTTTATTGTATGATTCAGCTAGCCCAACTCCATCTTTTATTCTGTTTCTGATCTTCAATGCTTTCAGGTGGTACTGGAATGCAGTATCTACCTGGTCCATAGAATAGTAGCAGTCCCCCAATTTAAAGATGGAAATAGCCATTTGCACTTCCCTATGTGAGGTGGTGTATAAATTACGAGCCTCTTGGTAATGCTCAAAAGCCAACGGATAATTATACCTTTCGACATATAGATCGCCAAATATAATATGTGACCCTGCAAGCACATTTGGATGATCATGGATTTTGGATAGTTTAATGGCCTTTTTTACACACTGCTCGGCTTTGTAATAATCCTCAAGTTCGATGTAGGATTGCGCCTGGCTGCTTAGCGAAATGGCAATAAGCCTATATAATTCCATGCTATCCGCTAGGTGATAGGCCTCCAGCTGGCTTTGAAGTGCTCGGGTATCATCTCCAATCTTCCGATAAATATCCCCATAAGCCAACTTGGTCAGAATCAATTCCTTCGTGAATCCATTCAATTTGGCTTCATTTTCTGCTTCACGGCATTTTTTCAATGCCTTTTCATGGTCCGAGGTAAGCCGTGAATCTGACAGCCCAACATACCGCTGCGCTTTTATCTCATACTCCTTGTTATTGATTTGTCTTGCAATGATCAACATTTTATTGGCGTGTTGACTGGCCTGCAAGGGCTCATTCCTAAAATAATATGGAATGATCTCATCAAGGAGCTTTAGCTTAGTGGAATCATCTACTAGGATCAACTTGGTCTCAAGACTATCGATATAGCCGTTTCCCATTGCCTGTGTGCAGATGCCCAACAAAAAAATAATCAATACCCTATTCAACATAAAATCTGACAGTAGTTATAGATTAAAAAAAAGCACGGTCAGGTTGTACCGCAAAATTAGCTGATAAATACCTTTATGTACGCTCCACGTAATATCTTTGTACATTCCACATAAATTGTATAATTTTGTATTTCATATCTGACGGAGCATTTCACGTAAGTGAAAAGAATAAATTTCTACCTTTCGTCAGATTTTTTTTCTTAAATTTATAACAGAGAATATCACGTAACGGCTACAGCAATGAGCCGTTCTTTTATTTTATAAACTATAACAACTATGTCAATATCTTATTATACTGAAGCAGGGCTCAATAAATTGAAAGAGGAGCTCAATTACATGAGAACGACTGGAAGAAGCAATATTTCAAAGGAAATTGCTGAGGCTCGTGACAAAGGCGACCTGAGTGAAAATGCAGAGTATGATGCAGCAAAAGATGCTCAGGGTTTGTTGGAATTGAAAATCGCAAAATTGGAAGCTGTGGTGGGTAATGCGCGCGTGATGGATGAGAAAAACATTGACATCTCCAAAGCATCGGTGCTTTCCAAAGTAAAAATCAAAAACAAAAAGAACGGCGCCACCATGACTTACACGCTTGTGTCGGAAGAAGAAGCGGATTTGAAATCGGGAAAAATCTCGATAAGCTCACCTATCGGCAAAGGATTGTTAGGTAAGAAAGTTGGTGAATCTGCAGAAATCCAAATACCTGCCGGAAAAGTAGAATTTGAGTTGTTGGAAATTTCTCTCTGATGAGCAGCATTTTCACCAAGATCATCGAAAGGCAAATCCCCGCACACATCGTGGCGGAAAGCGAAGATGCTATTGCCTTTTTAGACATTAATCCACTTACTGAAGGGCACACGCTGGTGATCCCAAAACAGGAAGTGGATTATCTTTTTGATCTTGAAGATGACTTATACACTTCATTGCAATTGTTTGCAAAAAAGGTTGCTAAATCCATGAAACAAGTGACTGGAAAGCGCATCGGAACGGCAGTGATGGGACTGGAAGTACCTCATGCCCATATTCACTTGATCCCTTTCACACAAATGTCAGAGCTGAATTTTACTAATCCCAAATTGAAACTTTCAGAGGAAAAGCTGGCAGAAATTGCCGAAGAAATCCGCTTAGCTTTTACCAAAGCGTAAGAGCCAAATTCTAATTATTTTACACGATTTGGATTGTCATTCAAAAAAGCTTTCCAACTTTTTGATTTTGCATTGGGCGAATTCGCGTTATAGTGATGGCAGAGTGCCACTGCCAGGGCATCTGTGGCATCAAGCAATTTTGGGTCTTCTGTAAATTTCAGGATGGATTTTAGCATGCTCGCTACTTGTTCTTTGGAAGCATTGCCATTTCCGGTCACGGATTGCTTTACTTTTTTTGGTGCATATTCTGTGATAGGAATTTCTCTGGAAAGTGCCGCCGCCATGGCCACACCTTGGGCGCGGCCAAGCTTGAGCATAGATTGTACGTTTTTTCCATAGAATGGTGCTTCGAGAGCAACTTCATCGGGGTCGAAATCATCGATAATGCCGATGACCCGCTCAAATATTTTTTTGAGTTTCAGCTCATGCCCTACATATTTAGAAAGATGGATAACACCATACTGAATGATGCTGACAGCATTTCCCTTCACCAAAATCACCCCGTAGCCCATAACTGATGTGCCGGGATCCATGCCCAAAATGATTTTTTCAGAAGTGGTTGTTGCGATTTTATTCAAGTGAAATACCTTTTTAAATCTCCGATAAGTATTCAAAATTGGTCATTACTCCATAATTTTACACGCAATGCTGCTATATTTTTTTATATCCTTTGCGCTTTACTGTGGCTTCATGGCATGGATTATACATGGCTGGAATTCCATGTCTGATGATGAAACACCCTCTAAAACCTCAGAACCTATTTTTGTCTCTGTAGTGATCGCCGTGCGGAATGAAGGAAAGAACATGGAAAAATTGTTGGCAGCGCTTGGACACCAGTCATTTCCTTCCGATCAATATGAAGTGATTTTGGTGGACGACAGTTCGACAGACAACACGGTCCCATTGATTCAAAAATTTCAGAAAAAGGCTTTATTTTCCATGAAAATACTTGAGAATAGATACATTCCAAACCAGAAAATAACTCCTAAAAAATCCGCGCTGATGAAGGGCATCGAAGCCGCAAAAGGTGAAGTAATCTTGATGACGGATGGCGACTGTTGGTTCGGTGAAAAGTGGCTAGAATCCATGGTTTCCCCTTTTATAAATAAAAACACAAACTTCGTAGCGGGGCCGGTTGCTCTTGCCGGGAAGAATGACTTTTTCTCCAAAATCCAATCCATGGAATTTGCAAGCCTTATTGGCACTGGAGCGGCCATGATCGCGCAAGGATACCCCCTGATGTGCAACGGAGCCAATCTCGCATTTCGCAAGGATGCTTTCCTTGCCGTAAATGGATATCATGGATTTGAAGGCCATTCTTCGGGTGACGATGTATTTCTGATGCAAAAGATCCATGCAGCCTTTTGGGGCTCTGTCATCTTCAAAAAGGCCTCAAAATCCATGGTTTATACGTTCCCTCAAAATTCTTTACTAAAACTCATCCATCAACGCAAGCGGTGGGCATCTAAGTGGAATCAATATCTCCTGTCAGCAAGTTGGGTTTTGCCAGTGTTTTTGTTTGTGCATTATGTCACAATCATTGCAGGTATTTCTCTAGCGATTGCGATACCATCCGTTATTTGGGATTTCAGTTTTTTTATGGGAATTAAAATAATTCTTGATTATTTCCTCTTGAAGAAAGTGATGGATTTTTGCAATTTGCGATTTCACTTTTGGGTCTTTGTACTCTGTGAATTTTTATACCCTGTTTATGCCCTATTCATTGGAGTTTCCGTGCATTTTGGAGATTATCAATGGAAGGGAAGAACGCATAAAACTCGATAACATGACGGATTTTGAATTTGATGTACTCGATGAACTGTACTTTTTGCAACCATATTCATATCTTATTGAAACTGTGAAAATGGATGAAGAAGATATGAAATCTACCTTACGGGAATTGCTGGATAAAGGATGGGTAAAATGCTATAAATCTCCATCAGAGGAATTGGATATTGAAGATGTTGATTTTGAAAATAGTTTTGCCAAATATCACTACCTTGCCAGCAAAGCAGGGCTACTCGCACATAATAGCAATTTTTAATGAGCAAAATCACTGAGGACGCAAAACCCCCAGGTTACTACACTAGACAGAGACTAAAAAGAAACAAGCTTGCCGCTTTTGGTATCACAGTGATTACCACTTCAATTATTATTGCTCTGTTGGGGTATCTGGTCATGCCGGATCATACTCCAGATGCCAATGATGGTGCCGTACAAATTCAGAAGCAACCGCCAGGCTTTGAGGCAACCTTCTTAAAAATCCGGAAGAACAGGATTATCGAGCAAAGAAATTTTATCCAAAAAGCCCTGCATGGTCAGGAAAGTGCCTATATAATCGTGCCCGTTTATGATTATGTCGTTGAGGGGCTCATGGTAAAAGTGAACATTTTTGGAAAAAAAAATTATGGAAAGGAATATTCACTCCTCGATGTGGTGAAGCCGTTGGCTCTGTATCATGCTTCAGCTGACAATCTCGTATCAGAAAGCGATATGATAAAATACAAAACGATCGATGAGAAAAGTGAAATGATCTCTTATCAGGATTTGGTTGAAGAATTCCATTCCAATAATATCGAAACCAGAACTTACTGGCTCGGCACAGACAAGATGGGCCGAGATATGCTGAGCAGACTCATGTACGGGACCAGAATTTCCCTTTCCATTGGATTTGTTTCCGTATTGATTTCCATGGTTTTAGGGATGTTTTTCGGTTCAGTTTCTGGCTTTTTTGGAGGAAAGATCGATATGTTTGTGATGTGGTTTATGTCCGTCATTTGGTCTATTCCAGGAATTATACTCGTGATTGCCATCAGTATGGCATTGCAAAGCCGTGGAGTTTGGGTGGCTTTTGTGGCGGTTGGTCTCACCATGTGGGTTGATGTGGCCCGGGTCATGCGTGGCCAGATAATGACCATCAAGGAAAAACTATATGTGGAAGCCGCCAGAGCATTTGGCATCAAAAATTTCAGGATCGTTTTTGTGCATATCTTGCCCAACATTGCAGGTCCGCTGATTGTGATCGCCACTGCCAATTTCGCGGCGGCTATTCTTTTGGAAGCAGGCCTAAGCTTTTTGGGCTTGGGAGTACAACCTCCGACACCTTCATGGGGAGTGATGATTTATGAAGGGTTTCAAGCTATTGGCACTAAAAATAGTTTGCATTTAATACTATTTCCCGGACTAGCAGTTTGTATTTTAGTTCTGGCTTTTAATTTACTGGGTAATGGCCTTCGCGATGCCTACGACCCTAAAACAAGATTGGACTAATGAAGCAAAACGAAGCAATAAAAGCGCGATTGGATTTAAAAGAGTTGGAACTCACCGCTCTTCTTGAAATTACTCAGGCGATCAACAACAACCTACCAGAAGCATCTTTATATAAAATTTATGGGTTTACTGTCAGGGGAAATCTCAATATAAAGAAATTAGCACTCTATGTATTTGACGAACAATGGGAATGCAAGGTGAATTTCGGAACTAAAGCTAATTTTAAAGGTGTAGCTTTTGATGCGCGATATTTAGATTATGAAAAGATCACTTCCATTTCAGAAAATGATGACTCCTTGTTTAGAAGCGAATTTAATGTCATCATTCCCATCGCCCATAAAGATCAAAAATTAGCATTCGTATTTATGTGTGGCTCTAGCCCGACAAATGGCGAGGGAATTAATACTAACTTTATTCAGGCACTGAGCAATATTATAATTGTTGCCATCGAAAATAAAAAGCTTGTACGGCTACAGATGGAGCAACAAATGCTCCGTCGAGAATTGAAGATTGCTGAAAATGTGCAGCAATTTTTGCTCACAAAAAACCTGCCCAATACCCCGGAGATCAAAGTGGATACTTATTATAAACCGCACCATAGCATTGGAGGGGATTTTTATGATTATATAGAAATAAGTGATCATCAGATCTTGTTTTGTATTGCAGATGTTTCAGGGAAGGGCATTCCTGCAGCATTACTGATGTCCAATTTTCAGGCGTCACTACGCACACTAACCCGACAAACTTCGGAACTAAAAGAAATAATCACGGAGCTTAATCATCAGGTAATGTCCAATGCGGAGGGGCAGCATTTCATTACTTTCTTTGTGGCTATATATGATAAAAAATCCATGGAATTGAAGTTTGTCAATTCGGGGCATAATCCGCCCGTGCTTGTGCATAATGGAAAATTACTGATGCTCGAGGAAGGTTCCACAGTATTGGGGGCATTTCCTGAGCTTCCTTTTTTGAATGTTGGCACTGTTGATGAAATAGAGGATTTTCTGTTTTGCGGATTCACCGATGGATTGACAGAACTCAACAATTCGAAAGGAGAAGAGTTTGGTACTGACCAACTGCTCAGAGTGATCGAAGAAAATTCGGACCTGGAACCTGCTGAATTGAATGCTTTGATCGTGAAAACAATGGATAATTTTAAAGAAGAAAACAGCTTCAACGACGATATTACGCTTTTTACCTGTAAGGTGAACTCAAAAATATAATTCAGAAACCTTGTTCCATTTTTATAAAATCCCCATTCTTCTCAAAATCTTTTTCAGCGATCTAGTGTGGAACATTCCGGCAAAAGAAAAAACCATTTACCTCACTTTTGATGATGGACCTATCCCGCACTTGACAGAATATGTATTGGGACAACTGGATGAATATGATGCCAAAGCAACCTTTTTTTGTGTCGGAGATAATATCAAAAAACACCCAAAAATATGTGAAGAAATTGTAAAAAGAGGCCATACATTGGGCAACCATACTTTTAATCATTTAAAAGGCTGGAGTACTTCAAATGATGACTACAAGCAAAATATTGATCTATGCCAAACGCAAATCGCACAGTTTCAACAACAAGCAAAACCATTGTTTAGACCACCCCATGGGCAAATTACCTTTAATCAAATCCAGCATCTTAAAGAAAAATATCAGATCATCATGTGGGATGTATTGGCCTATGACTTTGATAGCTCGCACTCCGCGCATAAAAGCCTTCAAAAATCCATGAAATTCACAGAATCAGGATCTGTTGTTGTATTTCATGATAATTACAAAGCGGAAGAAAAATTAAAATACATGCTCCCGCGCTATCTGAAATACTTCGCAGAAAAAGGTTTCTGTTTTAAAAATATTGTCCTTAGATAAATTGTAAAATACGCTAATTCATAATTTTACCACATATGACAAAATGGATTGAAACCCATGCACACATCTACTTGCCCGAATTCGAAGATGATTTGGATGGAGTAATTAAAAACGCGAAAACAGCGGGAGTTGAGCGTATTTACATGCCAAATATAGATAGCAAGACCATTGAAAGCATGCTTCGCGTAGAAGATAAGTATGAAAATTATTGCATCCCCATGATGGGCCTGCATCCATGCTATGTAAAAAATGAATACAAAAAAGAACTCGATATCATAAAATCATGGCTTGACCGACGAGCTTTTTGTGCCATTGGTGAAATAGGGCTTGATCTGTATTGGGATAAAACACATCTCGACGAACAAATTGCCGCTTTTGAAACGCAGATAAATTGGGCCAAAGAATTGGGATTGCCTATCGTAATTCATTGCCGGGAATCTATTGACTTGACCATCGAGATAATAGAAAAACATCAGGATGGAAACCTAAAAGGGATTTTTCATTGTTTTAGTGGCACTTCAGAACATGCCAAAAAAATTATTGATCTCAATTTTTTATTAGGTATCGGTGGAGTAGCAACTTTCAAAAATGGCGGACTGGACAAGGTAATCCCCAGCATGGATTTAGAGCACATTGTATTGGAAACTGACAGTCCATATCTCGCCCCGACTCCGCATCGTGGTAAGCGAAATCAGCCATCATACATCCCAATCATTGCATCTAAAATTGCGGAATTAAAAAATTGTGAGGTGATTAAAGTTTCAAAAACAACCACAATAAATGCAGAAAGAGTCTTCCAGTCCGACCATAGATGAAGAAAATTCGTGAGACCTTACCATGGATTTCTGAGGCTTTTTTAATAAACCTCCGCATTGAGGGGACATGTATGTTCGACTCCTTTTCAAACTGTGCTATATAGTCTAAACGAGAAAAAAGCAGTATTTACGTAGTACCGTATTCAGTTGCCATTAAACTCAAGTTCTTACACGATCAAATGAATGTAAGTTGTAGTTTAAAAAATGAAAAAATAATACCATATTGTGCCAGCAAAATGCAGATTTGAATTGATTTAAAAAAGAAAAGTAAAATTTGGATAAAGTGATTTTTATTGATTTATTTGTGCGTTCATGGCTTGTAAAAAGGCATGGAGAGGTGGCCGAGCGGTCGAAGGTGCTCGCTTGGAAAGCGAGTGTACCCCATAAGGGTACCGGGGGTTCGAATCCCTTCCTCTCCGCAGTTTGAACAACTTTTATTACCTTTATGTTTGAATTTTTAATTATAACCTTTAAAGTATAGAATTCTAAAGTCGGAACTATGAAAAAGTTAATTGTTTTAATGTTGTTTGCAGGAGTAGTGACTCTTGGTTTTTCAACGAGCACCTACGCGGTGGATGCACAAGAAGTTACTCAACAAGCAGATGATGGTTCCTTGGTGGATGAAAACCAGTCCTTCCATCAAGTTGTTAAAGAACAGTTTATTGCAGGTGGATGGGAATTTATGTCATTGGTTTTGGCATGTTTGATTTTGGGATTGGCAATTGCCATCGAAAGGATAATAACTCTCAATTTAGCTACAACAAACACAAAAAAATTATTGGCTAGGGTGGATGAAGCACTTTCCAAAGACGGCGTAGAAGGAGCCAAAGAAGTATGTAAAAATACAAAAGGCCCTGTTGCTTCTATATTTACCCAAGGACTCATGAGGATGTCTGAAGGGGTGGAAATGGTCGAAAAATCCATTATCGCTTACGGCTCTGTAGAAATGGGTAGATTAGAAAAAGGATTGGTTTGGATTTCTCTTTTCATATCCATTGCTCCAATGCTTGGATTTATGGGGACAGTAATTGGTATGATTGGTGCATTCGATGCAATTGCTGCAGCAAATGATATTAACCCTGCCTTGGTTGCAGACGGTATTAAAGTAGCTCTTTTGACAACTGTTGGTGGTTTGATCGTAGCTGTAATCCTACAATTGTTCTACAACTATTGCGTTACTAAAATTGATTCATTGGTAAATCAAATGGAAGATGCTTCTATCTCCTTGGTTGATTTATTGGTAAAACACAATTTGTCTAAATAATTTAACTCAACTAAAATAAATAACGAATGGATTCATTTGATATATTTCTTTATTTGGGTTACACATTGGTAATTGTGGCTGCTGTGGCAGCACTTCTTCTTCCATTAATTAGTGCGCTGGGAAATCCTCAAAGTTTGGTTAAAACCGGAATTGGCGTTGCTATAGTGGTAGTGTTATATTTTGTTTCATACGCAATCTCAGGAAGCGAAGTTACCGCAGAGTATTCCAAGTTTAATGTAGGCCCGGAATTGTCGAAAATAGTCGGCGGGACATTGATTATGTCTTACCTTCTCGGAGGCTTCGCAATTTTAGGTATCGTCTTTACAGAGTTCAACAAAATTTTTAAATAATGGCTAGATCAGGCAGAAAAATTCCTGAAGTCAACTCAAGCTCAATGGCGGATATCGCGTTTTTGCTATTGGTCTTTTTCCTTGTGACAACAACAATTGCCACGGATAAAGGACTGACACTTACGCTTCCTCCAAAACCAGACCCAAATGAACCCCCGCCGGATATCACTAAAAACCAGCGGAACATTTTCAAAATTCTCGTCAACTCCTCTGATAGAATAATGGTAGAAGACGAAGAATTGACAGATGTAACAAAGTTGCGGACTATGGTCAAAGAGTTTGTTTTGAATTTTGGAAAACCAACAAGTGAAGAAGCGCAAGCGCTTTATAATTCACTACCGGCATCTTTGAAAGCATTATCCAAAAAGGATCCGACATCCTCGGATGATCCTAAAGAAGCTGTAGTCTCTTTTAAAGCAGACAGGGGGACGAGCTATGATGTGTATATTGCAATTCTGGATGAATTGCAAGGGGCCTACTACGAAATTTACGGAGACAGGGTAGGAATCAGTGCAGATGATTTCAGAGCACTTGATAGAAAAAAACCGGATGAAGCGGAGAAATACAAAATTGCCAGAGAGGGTATAGGTATGCAAATCTCCATTGCGGAACCATCAAAAACAGGAGATAATTGATATGGCAAAGTTTAAGAAAAAATCGAATACAAGCCAGGATATCCCAACTGCTGCATTGCCTGACATTATTTTTATGCTTCTATTTTTCTTTATGGTAACTACTGTATTGAGAGAAGTTACGATTAATGTAAAGCAATCGATCCCTAAGGCTACACAACTTAGAAAGTTGGAACAGAAGAAGCTTGTAAGCTACCTGTATGTTGGTAAGCCAAATGATCCTGAAAAGTTTGGGACAGAACCTAGAATCCAAGCAAATGATGCTTTTATTGAGGTAGATGGGATCATACAGTTCATTGAAGAAGAAAAAGGGAAATTGGCTGAACACGAAAAAGATCAGTTAACGATGTCACTTAAAGTGGATGAAGAAACCAAAATGGGAATTGTTTCTGACATTACAGAAAAAATGAAAGACGTAAATGCCAGAAAGCTGATGTATGCAGCTTCTCAAAAAGGTGTAGAATAATAGCACAATCCGATATATCGATATAATTTAGAAAGAGGCTACTAAAGCCTCTTTTTTTTGTTGAAAATTGTATGGAATATGGCAACTGTTTTATTCAATCTGTTTTGGTCAACAGGATATTAAAATGCCAGTACTCTTCATAGGTCATGGCGGTCATGCAATGAGCCACCCAAAAACAATTCACGGTCTTGGAGGATCTCCTAAAACATCGTATGATACTCAATATCCGGCAAATGGCAGTAGGTGGTTAGCAGACCCAGCCTAAACACCATCGCCCCAATTAATATAGGCTTAGATAACTATTGGGACCTAGACCATGAATCCCTGAGTATTTTAAAGCACTTTGTATCCTTATGCTAATATTCCTGTAGTGCATATTAAGTTTAGACAATTCATTTGATTTTGGCCAACATTATGATTTAGCTGAAAAGTTATCCGCGTTGCGGAAAAAAGGAATACCAATAATTGGAAATGGCAATATGGTACATAATTTTTTGATACGTGCAAATCAAAGGAAGCGTCAATCTACATTTTGGACATGATTGGGCAATAGAAACCAACGCAACTTTAAAGAGTTAATCGCTAAAAATCAGTTGAAAGCATAGATTAAGATGATGTGTGCATAAGCAATTTGTTCAGCTATAACAACACATCTCGGTATCGAAAAACAATGATGGCAAGTGCAACGGACAAATATAAAATATTTACAGGTAGGCCGATCCTAAAAAAATCTTTGAATTTATAACCTCCAGGACCAAAAATGATCAGATTTGTTTGATAGCTTATTGGCGTTAAAAAAGCAGCAGAAGCAGCGTAAGCAATAGTAAGAAAAAATGGATAGCCCTCTACTCCTAAATTATTACTAATGGAATATGCCAATGGAAAAGCAATGGATATTGCACCGACATTTCCTATAAAAGAAGCCAACAGGTTGGTAAGGATTAAAAGGCCAATAAGAATAGATATGTTACCATAGGGTTCTAGAAAATCTATTATAAAAACAGAAACCATATTTCCCGCATCCGTTTTGATTATGGCCTGCCCTATCGCCAAAGAAAATACCAGAATCGCAATCATGTTGAGGTCTAGCTCACGCTTCACATCTTGAGCCGTTATGAGATTGAAACCGATCATAATCCCAAGGATGATCATTAACGCCGGGAATAAGGTCATTTTGCTGAAAATGAATAATACAACCGCGCAGAGAGCCATGATGGAAATAGCATAGTATTTTCTCTTCCCTGGCTTTACAATATCCCTTAGCTTAGAAACAACAAATAGATCCCTGTATATTTCCATCCGATCCCTAAAATCAGATCCAGTGTAAAGCATCAGCAGATCTCCGGCCTGAAGTACAATATCCCCAATTCTACCACTCACTTTCTTTCCATTTCTGTGTATTGCAACTATGGCTGCATTATATCGATTCCGGAAGTCGCTCTGCTTCACAGTTTTATTTACCAAGCTGGAGAAATTATTCATTACCGCTTCCACAATCTCCGCCTTGTCACTATCATACGAACGAGCAGTTGAAGGCAATTCAATACCAAAATCAGAATTGATCAACTCCACAATATCATTGGTATTGCCAGCAAAAAACAGCACATCACCATTTACCAAAACCTCTGTAGGACCTACCGGGGAGATCATCCGTGACCCTCTTAAAATCTCCACTAAGTAAACCCCCTTCAAATTTCTCAGCCCAGCTTCTAATATATTTTTACCTATCAATTTAGAATTAGGCAAAATACGAGTTTCCACAATATATTCTCGTTTGTTCTCGGAGTAAGTCTTTAGCACATCTTTATAATCTGGGAGTAGCCTATGGCCTACAAATAATATAAATAGGATGCCTGTTACAGTCACCATTGATCCTATAGCAAATAAGTCTTCAAAAAGTAAGGAGGGATGATTATAATCCTGTAAAAACCCATTGAGCACCAATGTAGTTGAGGTTCCAATCAAGGTGATCATTCCTCCCATAATAGTAGCGTATGAAAGTGGGATCAATAAGCGCGAAGGTGCAATATTATTTTTCTTGCCCCAATCCACCACATAAGGTGTCATCAAGGCAACCACCGGCGTGTTATTTATAAATGAACTCAAAATCGCAACTTGGCTCATCATCCGAAACATAAATCCCCTGTAGGACTTTGCTTTCTTAAAAACCATGTCAAACAGGTACTCCAACTGAAAATTTTTGCGCAATCCAGTTGTAATTAGTATGAGCATCACAATACTGGCAATCGATTCATTGGAAAACCCGGATAAAACTTCTGCAGGAGTGAGAATTCCTGTGATGGAAAAAAGTAATACTGCCATCAGAAAGCACACCGATGCCTTCAAGTATTCCTTATAAATCAATAAGAAAATGAGAAAGACAACAAAAATGACGAACCAAGGCTGAAAATTTTCAGCTATCATATAATTCAGTTATAAAAATCAATGCCAAATAAATACATTTGATATTGAAGAATCAACAGATTACATAAATTAATGTATCGGCTGCAATTAAAGATTATGCGCGCAGAGGTAGCACAGGTTATCACTTCAAAAACTTGTGCCACACATTCATGCTTTCTATGGATTCGCTGATTTGAGTATTGTTGAGAAGTGTACCTCCGAAGTGGTACTGAGACCTGCCAAAAGTCTTGTTTATTCCATGAGATTTTGCCCGTGCTATTGTATAAATAGTTTTGATACCCCTGCGTTTCATCTCTGCTTCCATATTTTGTAGTAGAAAGTAAGAAAGGTTCTGCCCTCGATGTTTTGGATCAGTAGCAAAGTCTGTCATTTCAGCATTTTCCCCATCCAAATCCATTTCTGATGAGGCTGCACTCACGAGCAAGTCATCCTCGAATATTCCCATGTAAACCACATTGTCGTTCATGGTTTGCAGCAGGTATTTTTCTTTGAAAATGGGAAATGGGTAAACTTTAAAGGTTTTTTTATAAAGGTTGGCTAATGGTTTTATGTCATCAATTTCCATGGTTTTTACATGGTATTTCCTCGGTAATTTTAAGTCGCTTTTATCAAAGGCGTTTGAGCAAGTCCAAATGATGTCAGTGATTTCCTTTTTATCTTTTTTTGATATGAACGAGCGCTTTGCGTTGAAAAACTGGGATAGAAAATATACCTTATACTCTCTATTACAAAATCTCGGTATACAGGCTTCTTCTTGATAATTGTTTTTAAGAAAACCATCCAATGCCCATTCCGGAACCTTGGCAAATATTTTAGAATACCGTTTCATGATTGTGAGATTGTACAATTCGTCCACAATACGATCCGCATCATCCGGATCCAATTTCATGAGATACACTCGATCATTATTTGGCCCATGTTGTACCAAAGATTTTCCTATAATTTCAATTTTATCAAACATCATTTTTTTGTGATTTGAAATGTGAAGATATAGAGTGCCAATGACGCAATAATTCCAAAAATTGTTGGATCTAGTGCATAAGGGAGTTTTACGGAAGTAAAAATCAATATCAAGGTGAGGCCTCCGCCACCAATCATACTGACCAATGCAGCTATAGGATTGGGCTTTTTGGAGAAATAAGCCGCAAGGGTAGGCACAATGAGTCCTGATACCATGAAAGAATATGATTGCAGTACGATATCCAATACAGATGTAAACCAACCTGCTAATATAAAAGCCAGCACACCAACGAGAAATGTTATGACCTGAGAAGCTCTTATAACTAACTTATCACTACTGTTTTTAAAAAATGTTGGGAGAATATCATTCAGGATGTTTCCGGAAGCAGCAATCAGACAGCTATCTGCTGTGGACATCACCGCGGAGAAATAAGAGGCCAGTACAAACCCAGCTATTCCCATAGGCAGTACATGACTCAACAGCAGTGGCAGGGCTGTTTCGGCATCGCTTTCGGGAAAAGCCACTCTCGCCAACATCCCAAGGATCACTCCTGAAAATGCCATGAAAGGATATTCGAAAATCCCGGCAATGAAGAATGCCTTTTTTGCCTGTTTTACAGATGGCGAGGCATACACTCGCTGGTAAAGTGTCATGGCGACAAACCAGATTGGCACGATGGCAAAGGACCAGTTGATTATGGTGATCCATGATACATTCGTCAGTCTAAAATGAGTTGCCGGAAGTGATTGAACGATAGTGTCCCAGCCTCCTAATTTGAAATAAGCAAACGGGATTCCTAAAAACAATAGCCCTGCCAGCAGAACAATCCACTGCACGGTATCCGTGTAAATCACTGCCTTTAACCCTCCCAAAACGGTATAACCTACCACCACAAATGCCATAGCAATTAATGAAAATTGGAGTGGATCCATCCATTCTATTTTAGAAAAGACACTCCCCGCTGCGAGCTTTCCTCCGGCCAAAATTTGACCGGAAGTAAATCCAACGTATCCGATGGTCGAAATTATTGCCGCGACGATTCCAACTGTTTTATTGTATTTGAGCGAAATGAAATCAGGAAAAGTAAGCATGCCCTTGTCCATATCAAGTGCTTTGAGTTTCGGAACTGTAAAAACAGCTGCAATCCACGCACCTACCAAACCCGTAAACAACAGCCAACTGCCAGATAATCCCATGGTAAAACCCAACCCACCCAAACCTACAGAAAAGCCGCCGCCTACGTCAGTGGCTGCAATTGACAAGCCCACATGACCTGCGCTTATATTGCGTCCACCTACATAATAATCTTCTTTGGAATTGTTCTTTTTAAAATAATAATACCCAACATACAAGATGCCTAAAAAGTAGGTGCCAAATATGACATAATCCAATACATGCATTTATAATACAGGGTCAATGATGTGAAGCCTGAATTATTTATGGCATTCTGAATAAGGTCGTCATGTACCGATTCATCTTCCCAAAGCTTTTGTCCTTCGATGGGGAGCGTGTCAATTGGATCAAAATAAATGTAAAGTTTAGAATCATCTACACTGGGGCTGCGGTAGATACTGATGCCTGTGACCTTGTCATAGTAGTCAAAGCTGTGCACATCGCGTTTTCCTCCACCTCCCGGAGCGTCCGTTACAAATAGTGGGGTATTGAACCCTGCAGTCACTCCCCTTACCGATTTTTCCAGTTCTACGGTTTGCCTTACGCTTGTCCGCATATCTTCCGTACCCGTTACCATATCATGTTGATATACATAATATGGTTGTACATTCATGTAGGATAATTTCCTCACCAAATGTATCATGGAATCTATGGTATCATTCACGCCTTTAATTAGTACACTTTGATTTCGGACTGTCACACCATTTTGGAAGAGATGCAACATGGCTTTTCTTGTAATGTCCGTAATTTCGTTAGCACTGTTAAAGTGCGTATGCAGCACCACTTCCTTGCCTCTTTCTCGACCTGATTTAACAATGTCTATCAAGGCTTCTGTCCAAGCATTGTCTGTCAGTATTTTCATCGGCATGACAGCGGGGCCTTTTGATGCAAACCGCATTCTACGAACATGAGGTATATCCAATAAAACCTCCCCTATCATGCGCAAACGGCTTGGAGCCAGCATGTATGCATCTCCACCGGAGATCACTACGTCCTCAATCTCTGGCCTGGAAGCTATATATGCAAATGCTTTTTTCCACTTGTCTGGAGCATTTTTAAATCGCTTTTTATCAACAGAATCTGTATTTCCGCCTATTGCATAACTTCTGGTACAAAACCTGCAATAAACCGAGCAGACATCCAATGGCAGGAAAAGCACCTTATCAAAATATCGATGCACCAATCCATCAACCGGCGAATCTTGCTGCTCTCCGAGCGAGTCTAAGCTAAGTTTTGGATGATCCGGTTTAAAGCCGGAATCTATCGGGACAAACTGGATGCGGAGTGGATCATTGTAAGGGTCTTCCCAATTTATCAGACTCAGAATGTAGGGCGAAAGGCTTAAATTCATCGGGGCCTTTTCCATACCGCGTTTTACATTCTCTATAAACGATGGATCTATAAGACCCTCTGTATATTCTTCAAGTTTGGCAATGTTCCTTACAGTAAATTTATTTTGAAATTTAAAGTCATAAAACTCCTCCCTACTTACATTTTTAAAAACAGGGAGTTCCTTCCAAAATTCCGTATCTATAAATTCGCGATGCTCAAGTTCATCATGCTGCACCGCATCTTTGATATGATTGGGGATTGCTTCATCATTCAGATCCTCCAACTTATTTTTATTTGAAATAGAAATTGGCAAATCGCCAAATACTCTTGCTTCATCAATAACTGATATCTCCTCTTTAGAGTAATGCATACAAAATTTGATCTATTATGTTTGTTTTGAATTAGTTCGCAAAACTAACATATATGTTCTGTAGAACATATTATTTCGCGGAATTATATACCTTTTTCGGATCGATTTAGAAAAATTAGTCGATGGGCTCTTCTGTAGTCAATAAGGGGGAAGCTTCTATCTGTGTGATCTGCATGGCCGAAATAATTATTTCCAAGGCCCTTTTCACCATATGTTTATCCTCTCCAGATAAGGAATCTAATTTTCTTGCCAATCTATCGTGCAAAATATTTGGCGTTTCCTCCAGCAGTTTTATCCCTGAAGCAGTCAAAACAATAAAAGTAACACGCTTGTCCCCTGCCTTGGGAAGTCTAACAACATATCCTCTTTTTTGGAGCCTGTTGATAATTCCGGTGACTGTACTGGAATTGAGACTCAATAAATCCATCAATTCTTTATGTGTAGATTGGTAGTTGGGGCATTTTTCCAGATGCCCTAAACACAGCAACTGTGTGATGCTTAGACCGAATTCCTTTTGAATCCCTTTAGATTCTAGGTTTAGAGATCTCACAATCTTCCGGATGCTAACTATTATTTCTATTGAGTCCATAGCATGAAAATCAAATTTAATGGAATTATAATGATATAAACAATTCATCAAACAACACCACACAGCGGTGCAAATAAGCCTCTAAAATCCATGAAGTAAATATTATTACCAATTCTATAAAACAATTATCTTATATATATGTTGTATAGAACATATCCCTGTATTATCTCTGATCTAGATGAAGTTTCCTAATGGAATTGATAAAATGTCATTGGCAATCTGCTATGAAAAAAAATATTATATACTTGACCTTCTAATTGAACATGAGCATAAAACTTGCTGTCTTTGACATTGACGATACCCTTATTGATAACTCTTCCAAAACAAATGATTTTTATGATCGATGGAATAAAATTAAAGTCATCGACCCTCCGATGCTTTGCTACAATTCGGGAAGACTACCCGATGACCTGCTAAACTTAATTCGAAAAAAAACTATCCCCGAACCTGATTTTTTCATCGCCGGAGTCGGCACGAGCATTTATGATTTTAAGAATAAGCGCACCCTAAAGGAGTTTTCTCAGATTCTGGATGAAGGATGGGATCTGGAGAAAGTTTCTGAAATCATGGGAGGGTTGGGAAATCATGTAACCAAACAGCCGGGCCATTTTCAAAATGATTTTAAATCAAGTTGGTTTTACAATGACGCTACCGAAGACGATCTTTTTAAAATTAGGAAGATTCTGAAGCAGACAAATTTAGACGTGAATTTAGTTTATTCAAGTTTTAAGTTTCTCGATATACTGCCAAAGTGGGCCAACAAGGGCAATTCGCTTGAGTGGCTTATGGATTTTTTAAAGATTTCTGCTGAAGAAACGGTCGTGGCAGGTGATAGTGGCAATGATAGTGCGATGTTCAAAATTTCTGGCATCAATGGAATTGTAGTGGGAAATGCCCAACCCGAACTTTATCATGAAACTAAAGATCTGAGTGTTTTTTATTCTGAAAAGCCTAGATACGAAGCGGTGCTTGAAGGCCTCAAACATTATGGTGTAGAATGGAGTGAAAAGGATCCAAAAAATGAAGACCAGAATGCTGATATAGTTGATCTAAAAAGTATCAAACTCATGGAAGAGGAGGACTTTGAAGGGATTAGTAAAAATCAATTAAAAGTTATCCGAACTGGTTATGAAAAGGCGATAGAAGCCATTAAGAAAAATATCACCCCATTGGGGTTTTCCGCTTGCTCACTCAATGATAACGAGTCAAGTGGAACTGATGAAAATTACAGGAGCGTTTGGGCCCGTGATGGCTCGATTGCCATCACGGGCACAGTACATCTTACGCATGACCCGGAGATAAAAGAATGCCAAAAAAGAACGCTGCAAACCCTTATAGCCCATGTGACTCCCAACGGTCAGATTCCTTCCAATGTACGCATTGAGGATGGCGTGCCCGACTACTCAGGAGTCGGAGGGATTTGCTCTATCGATAGCGGTCTTTGGCTCATTATCGCCTTTCATGACTATGTAAAAGCTACCAAAAACCATGAATTCTTGAGGGAGCATTTTGATGCGTTGATGAAGGTCATGGATTGGTTATCTGCTCAGGATGGCAACAACGATGCGCTTTTGGAAATCCCTGAAGCGGGCGACTGGACGGATTTATTTGGCAGAAGTTACAATATCCTGTATGACGAAGTGCTCTGGTATAGAGCCAATGTTTGCTTTGGTAGATTGCTTGAACTTCTTGGCAATAATGAAAAAGCGGGAGATTATCTCAGGTGGTCACAGGTAATCAAACGCGAGATTTTGCTCAATTTTTGGCCGACTACCAAAAGTAAAATTTACCAATCTACCACCTTTGCCGAGCGTCAATTTTCTTTGGGGGATGCGCGGTACCTCATTGCTCAAGTGACACCTTTTGACTTTAGCTGGCGGTGCGATGTTTATGGAAATGTACTGGCGTATCTATTCGATGTGGTAGATAAGGAAAAGGCCAGTTCTGCATTTAGGTTTATGTGGGGTTCGGGTGTGAATGATCCTTACCCTGTTGAGAATGTATATCCAGCTGTACACTCGGGTGATCCTGATTGGCGGCCATACTACACTGTTAATTTACTCAACCTTCCGCATCACTACCACAATGGCGGGATATGGCCATTTGTTGGTGGAGGATGGGTGCGATTTGTCAATAAACTGGGCATCCGCGAAGTGGCCCTCAAAGAACTATTCAAGCTTGCCAAGCTCAATAAACTAGGTAATTTCCATGAATGGGAATTTAATGAGTGGGCTCATGGCAAAACAGGAAGACCTATGGGAAAAGCATTTCAGGCATGGTCGGCCTCGGAATATATCCTCGCCTGCCACGAACTCAAAATAGTGCCTGACGATATAAAAAAATGAATTAGCATTCTTAGGCGCTGGCTGCAATAGAAAAGGATTTATTAATAAGAAAACAAATCTAAATTATTTACAGAAATGAAAAATATATTGATGTTATCGACGCACGGATATGTGAGTGCCGAACCGGAACTGGGCAAACCGGATACCGGCGGACAAGTGGTCTATGTACTTGAACTCGCAAATAGATTTAGTCGACTGGGCGTAAACGTGGATTTAGTCACCCGGGGATTTGAAGATCAACCGGAGTTTGATATAGTTAATGAAAATTTTCGTGTTTGGCGGATTCCATTTGGTGGCAAAAACTTTATCCGAAAGGAAGATATGCACGACCATTTAGAAAAATTCGTTACGAATTTCCTCACAAGGTCTAAGAACAAAAACCTCACATATGACATTGTCTATTCCCACTATTGGGATGCCGGGTGGGCTGGGCAAAAAATTGCCGAAGAGTTGTCAATCCCTCATGTACATACGCCCCATTCTTTGGGGTGGTGGAAAAAGAAAAACATGGGAAAACAAATGAGCGAATCAGAAATGGAAAAAACTTACCGATTTGAGGAAAGGATAAAAAAAGAGTTTTTCGTATTTCAAATGTGCAACCACGTGATTGCCACCACTGATCCACAATTCGACCTGCTCACCGCTCATTATGATGTGTTGCCAAGAAGAATCAGTGTGATTCCTCCCGGGATGGATGAAAACAGATTTTCACCTGTAAGAATGGAAGATAAAAAACTACTTCAGGAAAAATATGGCTTTGGACCGCAGGATGTGTTGGTCGTTGGTAGAATGGCGAAAAACAAAGGCCATGATTTGTTGATAAAATCCATGCCCACATTGTTGAAATTGGTTCCTGAGACAAGACTGGTGGCTGCTATCGGATCCGACGATTCCAAACAGGATAAAAAAGGCGTTGACGAATTGAAAAAGCTGGCCAAAGAATTAAAGATAGAAGATAAAATTGTTTGGAGGCCGTATATTCCTGATGAGGAATTGGCCGATTATTACAGAGCTGCGGCTATTTTTGCACTTGCTTCTCGATACGAGCCATTTGGCATGGTGGCCATCGAAGCCATGGCTTGTGGTACGCCGGCTGTGGTGACGGTACATGGAGGATTGAAGGATATCATTGATTTTGGTAATCAAGCACTCTTTGCCGACCCAAATCGCCCTGAAGAATTTGGAGCGATGCTAGCGATGCCGATGCTGTATGAAAATCTGGCGTTGGAAATATCAGTAGAGGGGGCTCGGTTTGCCAGGCGTATGTTTGGCTGGACAGGAATAGCCAAGAGGATGCTGAATATTTTCGATTCATTTATAAATGTAAACGCAGTACAAAGTGATTCAGCATTTCACAGGAATATCGCAGGGTCGTAAGAATAAACATCTCTCTCTTTGCACTGTAGATCATCATTTACCCTGTAAGACAAATTAGCGCGCGGAGCCTTAAACTAAAACACTACGCCCTATATCAGTTTTAAGATCCCAAAACCTCTTAAAATCCATGGACTATCAAATATGGTCTTAAATCTCTTTTATAGAGTTTAATGTTAATTGAGAGAATTATTCCATAATTTTAAAGAAACAACCCACTAATAAAATGAATATTAAGCTGCTGATCGCTTTATCGCTATTCGTCGTAATTGGATGTGGCTCACCATCCCGTGACCAGAATGAAAAAGAAAAAAAACTCCCCCGAATTGCAATTGCGGGCTTGGCCATTGAGTCCAGCACATTCTCGCCGGCACTGACCCACGAAGAAGCTTTTCATGCCAAAGTTGGTGATGATATTTTTTCGATTTATCCGTTTTTATCCCCTCACTCACTTGCTCGAAAACAGGCGAGTTGGTTCCCAACTTTAAAAGGTCATGCATTGCCCGGGGGTATTGTTACAAGAGAGGCCTATGAATCCTTGGTAACTAAAACCCTCGATATGCTTAAAAAAAATGCTCCTTATGATGGCCTCTTTTTCGATATCCATGGGGCTATGAGTGTTGTAGGCCTAGATGATCCGGAAGGAGATTTTATCATCAGGGTTCGCGAAGTGGTAGGTAAAAAAACGCTTATTTCAACCTGCATGGATTTGCATGGTAATGTATCCAGACGGCTAGCGCAAAACACGGATTTGATCACTTGCTATCGATTGGCTCCACATGAAGATGCAATGGAATCCAAAAAAAGAGCGGTGGATAATCTAATCGAAAGGATAGAAAGTGGAAAAGGGAAGCCTGCTTATAAGGCATGGATTCCTGTACCAATACTATTGCCAGGGGAAATGACGAGTACAAGAATTGATCCCGGGAAGAGTCTATATGCAAAAGTTGCACCTGCGTCAGAACAGGAGGGCATCATCGATGCTGCGATTTGGATTGGATATGCCTGGGCAGATGAACCTCGCAATCATGCGGTTGTCATGGTCACGGGGGACGACAAGGAAAAAGTCATTGCTACTGCTGAAGACCTTGCTAAAAGTTTTTGGGAAGTGAGATCAGAATTTGAGTTTGTGGCTCCCACTGCTCCTCTGAAAGAAAGCCTTGACATGGCAATTGCAAGCAAGAAACATCCCTTTATTATCAGCGATATGGGAGACAACCCTACCGCTGGTGGAGCGGGAGACGTCACATGGACTTTAAGTAAAATACTTTCAAGGCCAGAATTTAAATCGGCCAATGGACCATCTCTTATTTATGCTTCTATTCCCGGCCCTGAACTGGTTGACAAGGCCATTGAGTTAGGAGTCGGGGCTCAAATCAAGGCCTTTGCCGGAGCTGCCATAGATGATCGATATTCTCCACCAATTGAGCTTTCAGGAACTATAGAAGCGATAGAGCATGGAGATGTCCATGCAGAAACTGAGGTAGTGGTAAAAGTGGGGAGTGTGTCTGTCATTGTCACCAAAAAACGTAAGCCTTATCACCATGAAAGTGATTTTACCAACTTGGGGTTAAGCCCTCGTAAAACCGATATTGTAGTCGTGAAAATTGGTTATTTAGTTCCCGAGCTGTACAACATGAGAGGAGACTGGATAATGGCACAAACACCAGGTGGTGTGGATCAAGACTTAGAGCGACTTGGTTATAAGCGAATTAAAAGACCTATGTTTCCTTTGGACAAAGACATGAAGAATCCAGATCTTGAAGCACAATTGATTGCTTCATCAGATGAGATTGGGTTGGAATAAAAATATCCTAAAATCAGGAGTGAAATTCTGTAGTTTAAATAAATAGGAAGTTAAAGGCTACTGGCTGTTAGCCACAAGCTCAAAAAAAGCCCTCAAAATCCATGGTTTTGAAGGCTTTTTGGCTTTGTTTTTTGCCTATGGCTTGATGCCAACAGCTAATAGTTCGTTACACCTTCTCTTCTATCGTTCTCAATCTATTGAGTGTTTCGATCATCGATCGAACAGAATGGTAGTTGATCTTCCAATTGTGGCTCATGTGCGTCCAAATTGGCTCACCTTGTCTAGTGAGTAGCGGCCACCATTCCCCAACTTCATGGTTGATTTGCTTGTCAAATACAAACTTGTGTACATTCATGTATACAGGCCAGTATTTTTCCATATCCAAAACTTCACACGCTTGGGTAAGTGCAATCAGCATTTCGGCATTTTGCCAAAATTCCTTTTCCTTATCATATACACCTCCGGCGTGTGAACCTTCTACATAAACACCTCCATATTCCCAATCGATGCCATCCGCAAGTGCGTGGTCATATTGTTTTTGGATGATGTCACCATATTCCGAAATAGGTATTTTGAGGATGTCAAGCGCATGCATTAGCAACCAGGCAAACTCCACATTGTGTCCATAGCTGGTGTTGTCTTCGGCATTGCCTTTGGAGCCGTCATCAGAAAAGCGATCCCAACCCCATACGATGTCAAATTTGATTTGTGGTGCTACACTCCAATCGGCAAAAAACTGAGGAACTCCCGTGCGGTATTTAGGGTGAAGGACTTTGTCAATTAGCAGTTCGATAGTTTCTAGCAATTTGCGACGATGTACTTCCTTGCCCGTGCATTCGTAAAGTGTGGTGTATGCCTCCATCAAGTGCATATGCACATCAAGGGTTTTGCGATCCCCACCTGCAGCGCCAGGGCCTTTAAGTTTCCAATTGCGATCAAACATTTCAAAATAGCCACCGAAGTGTGTATCAGCACAATGTTTTTGTAGTAGGTCAAAACACTTCTCGGCGTATTCGATACCCCGTTTGTCTCCCGTCGCAAGGGTATATTCGCTGAGACTATAAATGGCAAAGCTATGACCATAAATAATCTTTTCATTGATGAGCGCATTTCCAGCTCGGTCAGTAAGCCAGTAAAAACCGTCATGCTCTTTGTCCCACATTTTATCCAGCAAAAAATCTACACCATGACTGGCAAATTCTTTGCTTTGCTCGCCACCGTGTCCATTGCGATATGCTGATGAAAATATATAAACGATCCGAGCCTGACCGAGCATGGACTTTTCATCCTCACCGGTATCATTTCCGTCTTTGTCGAAATGTGTGATGTACCCGCCATTTTTTTCGTCCTTACATCTGTCTAACCAAAAAGGTAGCAGTTCTTTTGAAAGATGGTGTTCGCATGCTTTTCTACATGCCTCTACTTGTTCTTTTATTTCCTTCATAATTGGGATTTGTTTAAAAATAGACCTGTGTTGAAACAGGAGTGCTAATATGGCAAAAAACCTATAAAACCCATGAAATTTTTTAAGGTTAAATACCTTTCAAAAATAAAAATTAGGCCATATCAACCTAAAATGACCGCTCTGTCTGAAACCTGTATGTAAATGTATTTGGCTTGTCCTCTTCTTCGAGAAGGCTAATATCCGTCTAAACTTTAAAAGCATAACCATCTATAATTTCCACTCAAAATTATTTATTGTATTATTTGGTTACTTTTTATAACTTTTAAAGTATATACCTATGAATTTTGCTAATGAAAGTGCGAGGTTAGCGAAGTTTAATAGTCAACTTTTTAGTCATCTGTGTTTAAGTTGTAAAGGGGCCGGGAAACCGGTCCTTTTATTTTTGGCGCTTGCCCAATCCTAAAAACCTGATTAAAAGAAGAAATATTTGATAGCCTGAAACAGCCCGACAACCAATAAAAGCCCGCCGATTCCCTTACTCACATAGTCATTCAGGTTGTTGGTATGTTTATCGATATAATTGCTTAAATATCCATAGATACTCAAAATCGCAAATTTTCCTATCGATACACCCGCCAAAAAAAGCATGAGGTACCACGACTTGAGATAGAGTGCTTGCGAGGATTTCAGATAGGCCAATACAAAAATCCAATACGGGATTACTTGGGGATTGAGAATCGCAATTATAAATCCCTGAACAAAGTTGGACTTTTGACTATTTGTCTCAACCTCCGATTTTGGCTTATCATTTTTTAGAATAAAATATAAACCTATGCCAACGAAAAAAAATATCACCAATAAATTTAGCGATGGGAATTCGTCGATCTTTTTTGATATAAGTTTGCCAAACAGCACAGCGATCATCGCATGGACGATTTCAGCCAAGGCGGCAGCCACAGAAAATCTCAAGGCAGATCGGATGTTTTTTTTGAGTGTAATATCAACCACAGAAAGGTTGATCGGGCCAAAAGCCACCCCGCTCAAAAAACTTGCTACAAGACCAAAAATAAAATGTAGTACCATTTAGTCCGATTAAATGAACGGAGATATTATAATTGGAGATTGATTTTTTCGGCTACAAAAATGTACAATCGTAGATAATTAAAAAAATATACTTTGATTTTTCACGTTACCAGCAATTACTAGTCAAACCATTGTTAGGGATGTTTTACTCTAAAAGCCTCTAAAATCCATGGGTTTTAGAGGCTTTTAGATGTATTTATTTCAGGCGATCTTGAAGATCATAGGTAGTTTCCAATCCATTTTTTTATTTGTTTGAAAATGAATGTATTGTAAATTTGGCCACTATTTTTATGCCTTATGAACAGAATGTTTGCAGACCGTATTTCTGATGTGCCCAAGTCCTTTATCCGTGAGATATTGAAAGTGGCCGTTGATGAAGAAGTGATTTCTTTTGCTGGGGGACTTCCCAATCGGGCTTTATTTCCTGTCAAGGAATTGAAGCAGGCTGCTAGTCAGGTTTTTGACAACATGGGCCCTGAGGCCCTACAGTACAGCAATTCTGAAGGATTGCTCAAACTGAGAAAATTTATTTCAAACAGGTACATGGAAAAATCAGGGCTTTCTATTCCTGTAGAAAACATCATGATTACGAGTGGTTCACAGCAAGGACTCGACCTACTGGGCAAGACATTCTTGAACGAAGGCGACGATGTGATCATAGAAGAACCCGGATATCTCGGAGCGATACAGGCATTTTCGGTGTACAAAAGCAGGTTCAATCCTGTCAAAATCCATGAAGATGGTATGGATATCGAAGCGTTGAAACATGTCTTTCCCGGAAGGAATCCGAAATTGATCTATACCGTACCCAATTTTCAAAACCCATCGGGCATTAGCTATACCGAAGAAAATAGAAGAGCCGTGGCTGAGGTGTTGGAAAATAAAGAATTATACCTGATTGAAGACGATCCTTATGGCGATTTGAGATATACGGGTGAGCCTAAATCCAGCTTCAAACAATTGCTTCCGGATAAAACTATTTTGCTTGGCTCTTTTTCCAAAACGGTTGTTCCAGGCTTTAGGTTGGGATGGATTGTGGCTCCTGATGATATCATGGAAAAATTGCTCATTGCCAAGCAGGCCTCCGATTTGCATACCAATCAGTTTGCACAATGCGTGTTATCGGCCTACCTCGAAGCAGGTGATTTTGACGTGCACATTGCGCAGATCAAGAAGGTGTATAACCATCAGCGCGAGGCGATGATAGCAAGTATGGATCGGCATTTCCCCAAGGATGTGCATGTCACTAAACCTGAGGGCGGTATGTTTTTGTGGGTTTCTTTGCCGAATCAGATTTCGTCCATGAAGCTGTTTGATCTTGCGATAAAGAACAAAGTGGCATTTGTGCCGGGGCATCCATTTTACATCGGTCTTACTGAAACAAATACCCTCCGCCTCAACTTTTCCAATGTCGATGCTGACACGATAGAGATCGGAATGGAGCGCTTGGGAAGAGCCCTCAAAGAGCTTTTGGCCAACTCATAAAGCCATTAAAATCCATGGATTTTTAAGGGTTTTTTCTATGTTGTGATCATTATAGAAGTAATCCTATTAATTTTGCGGCATGGTAAAGGCTGAAAGCAAACAGGATATCCGATCATTGTCGTTGGATCAGATGATCCATCAACTGACGGAATTGGGTGAAAAACCATTTCGCGCCAAGCAAATCTACGAATGGATCTGGAAAAAATCTGCCACCGATTTTGATGCCATGACCAACCTGTCTCTCCCGCTCAGGGAGTTGCTCAATGCCAACTATACCATGCACAGGACCGAAGTCGTCGATCAGCAAATCAGCTCAGATCGCACGATCAAGTCGGGCTTTAGGCTGTATGACAAAAATATTGTGGAGGGTGTGCTGATCCCCACCACCAAGCGCATGACGGCGTGTATTTCTTCCCAAGTAGGCTGTTCGTTGGCGTGTAAATTTTGCGCCACGGGATTTTTGGAGAGGAAAAGGAATCTGGAGCCCGGTGAAATTTACGATCAGGTAGTACTGATCAGCAAGCAGGCAGATCATAACTATGGCATTCCACTATCGAATATCGTCTTTATGGGCATGGGCGAGCCATTGCTCAATTATGCCAATGTCTTGAAAGGCATCGATCGGATTATTTCCCCGGATGGGCTCAACATGTCGCCCAAGCGAATCACTGTTTCTACTGCGGGTATTGCTAAGATGATCAAAAAACTGGCGGATGACCAAGTGAAATTCAACCTGGCCTTGTCGCTACATGCTGCTGACGACGTCAAGAGAAATACGATAATGGCCATCAACGAGACCAATTCTTTAGAAGTGCTCAAAGAAGCTATGATGTATTTTTATGCCAATACAGGCAACCAGATCACGCTGGAATACATCGCTTTCAAAAATTTCAATCTGAGCATGGAGGACGCTAAAAACCTCGTGAGTTTTGCCAAAGATCTTCCGTGCAAGATCAACATCATAGAGTACAATCCGATCGATCAGGCAGATTTTGCCAGGGCAGATGCCGACGAACTGGATACTTTCACCAATTATCTGGAAAGGAATAAAATGATCGTGAACGTGCGCCGAAGCCGTGGCAAAGACATCGATGCTGCCTGTGGCCAATTGGCCAATAAGTCTTCATAGCATCATTTGCCCTCCATAGTCGTCCCCGGATTTATTCCGGGGCCTGCCTGCTAACCTCAGCGTCCAATCAAGTTCTTTCCAACCCAATAAAAAGCAATGGTTCATTTTCATGGAAAAATGGGGCTTTTCTGGGATAGATCATTATTCATATCGAACAGCCCCTGGAAATTTCTCCCCCCCCCCGATACTGATTTCTGCCTACAACACGAATATACCTGTTTGGGATTGGCGGGGTACAAGATGAAAAAGTATAAAAAATCCATGGTTTAAAACCGAAGCCTTCGCTTGAATCGAAGGCTTCGGTGATTAAATTTGTTTGCTATTGGACTGCTTCTTGGTGAGGATGTTCTTTTAGTAATTCCTCAGGTGAATAGAACCCTGTTTTGCTTTCGATGGCAGCCCGTACTTCTTTTACTTTGTCAGGAGAAATTGCGGATGCTTTGTTGCCAAAAGAATTCCTGACATAAGTTAGTACAGCCGCCATTTCATCATCCTTGAGCATACCTCCAAATGGAGTCATCGGCACCTGTCCCGGATATTCTTTATCCAATACTTTAATAGGGCCCATAATCCCTTTCAGGGCGAGTTTAATCAGGCGTTCTTCGCTGCCCAAAGTCCACTTCGTACCAGCGATAGGTGGAAATCCTGAAGCATCCAGTCCTTTGCCATCTGGCTGATGACAGGTCACACAGAATCCTTCCCGATGATAGACTTCTTCTCCCTTTAGGAAAAGGTCTCTCTCGGCTCCTTTTAGGCTTGTTTTTGTGACTTCTGCTTTTTCTTCTCCTACAGCATGACCGTTGAGATGGGCAAGTGCAGTTTCATATGAAGGCTGCATCCATTCGTCCAGTGGGTGTTTTCCAGCCTCTTCTACAATAGGAATACCTACATTGGGATCTAACCAGGAAGCAGCCACCAGTGCTTCGAGACGAACACGTCCATGCTCATCTCCCGCGGCCTGCATGAGCAACTCAGCCTGATCCGGGAGCTGATATCCCGCATATCGAATGACACGAACAGCTGCTGCCCGCACATGGAAATCTTTCGCTTTTAGCAATTGTCGGAGTAATGGTGCATCTACTTTGTCAAGCCCCCAACTTACCCAAAGTGCTTCAAGTAAATTATGCTCGTATCTCTGATCATCTTGATCCAATTTATCTACCCATACATTTATTTTAGATAGCACCTCTGAAGCATCCCTCCCTCGCAACTCTCGTCGGGTGCGGTAACGGGTTCTATATTCCGGTAATTTTAGGTTTTCCAAAAGTTCATCTATGCTGGCTCCGGCTACTTTAGCAGGCGTTACCAGCGGGCGTGATGGATAAGTAACACGATATATTCGACCATGAACATGATCACGAAGTGGATCTCGGGCATTGTGCTGCATGTGGCCAATCAGCACATTGTGCCAATCAACTATGTAGAGCGAACCATCTGGAGCAAACTCCATATCCACTGGACGGAAATTTTTGTCATCACCCCAAACGAGATCCTGTCGATGCTCGCTATGATAGCCAGTGCCATCATCTACCAATTTATGTTGCTTCGTACCCAGAAATCCAATAGTATTATTAATCAAATAATCTCCCTGTACATCATCTGGAAAGTGTCGACTATAAATAAACTCCAATCCTGAAGTAGGACGTACTTTATGCGCGGGCTCTATTAAGTCCTGCGATTTGGGGTTAGCTTCACCATATCTCGATTTGACGGAACCGGGCATCATCCATCGAACTGCTGGACCAGAGGTCTCAGCAAAGAAATTTTCACCCCACTCATCAAAGGCAATCCCCCATGGATTCGGAATGGATAATTGTGCTGTACGTTCTAGTCGGTGTCTAGCTGGGTTATATCTATAGAATCCACCATTTGTGGCTCTGACCGGACCATAGGAAGTTTCCACATTAGTATGAAGGAAAACGCCTTCTCCCATGTATATCGCTCCTGACGGATCGGCAGTATATGCAGAATGTGCGTGGTGTGTGTCGTGATCATCGAACCCGCTTAGTAGGATCTGGACGGTGTCAGCTTTGTCGTCTCCATCGGTGTCGGTGTAGAGCTTTAGGTTACCGCTTTGAGACACATACACTCCTTCAGGGGCAAGTTCAAAACCTACAGGAAGGTGTAAGTGATCAGCAAAAATTGTTTGCTTGTCTGCCTTGCCGTCATTATCTGTATCTTCCAAAATGATCAGTTTATCATTTGGTTTTTCATCACCTGGTTTATAATGAGGGTAGCTCGGCATCGTAGCGACCCAAAGGCGACCTTTATTATCAAAAGACATCTGCACGGGATTGGCCAAATCCGCAAATTCTTCTTCAGAAGCAAACATCTCGATCTTATAACCAGGTGCTACATGGAGCTGATCAAGAGCTTCCTGTCCATATAGATACTTAGGATCGCCATTTTTCTTATTGGGTTTGAAGTTAGTTTCTACAGGTGGCAGCTTACTGGTTTTGGCATCTGCTGCCTTTATATCCATCTTTTCACCTTTCAGTGCCAACCAAATTGCCGTATCCCTGACCGCGGTCATTTCACGGGTTTTCTTTATTTCTGCAGGGTAGTTGTCCGGCCCAAAGGGATCGTATCGACGGCCATATGCATGTACGCTATTCGGGATTTTGAAGTCGTCGTGCCACATCCAATTTTTTTCCATGACGGCATCATACACGAGTTTGCGATGCTCTTTGGCTTTAGCTGGAAATTCCCCAAAGAGATTGTCTGCAAGAAGCTTTGCAAAGCGTTCGTAGCCGGCACTAGTAAGCTGTGAGCCGTCGATAGTAAGTTGTTCACCACTTTCAAACCATTGACCAGTCGGCGTAAAAGCATCTAATATAAAGACGCTGTCTTTCATGGCCACTTCTTTCATAGCTTCGGTGTACATAGCCAAATTTTTGTTTTCCTTTATCCCATTGGGGAGATCATACTTAGCGGAAAGATCTTGAAAGGCGATAGGTGAAACCAACGCTAGCTGGGGTGTTGAGCCATTGTATTTTTGTTTCAGCGTATGCTGGATGAACGCCTCAAGTTCCGCTTTGTAGTTTTCAAGGCCTGCAGCCCCCTCAAAAGACTCGTTGTACCCAAAGAAAGCAATAATAATATCGGCTTTGAGCATCGTAATCCATTCATCTGGGTAAGGAAAAAATCCTTCACTTCTAGAATTAGTGGCTAGCTCGTCTTGAAATTTTTCTGCACCGGGAAAAGCCCATGGAGTATTTCTTGCAGGATGTGGCCTGAAACCAGGTGTATTTCCTGCATCGCACATATTACGGATAAAGAGCAGGCTATCGGGGTACCGGAGCTGTAGCTCGGTCTCAAAGTGTCCAAATTCCATCATCCTGGAGCCAAGATTGTTACCTACCAAAACAATGTGAGAATCCTTCCTGAGTTTAATTGGCCCTTCTTTTGGAGAACACTGAAACAGAATAACTGAAATTATCAATGTACCAAAAACCTGCGATACGATATTAGAAATTTTTTTACTGTTTACTTTCATGGGTGGAATGCTGTTTTGATAAAAATTTCGATCAGGCAAATTAGGCAAAAAATCATGAACAGATAAGGTCTAAGAGCAATTATATTTGTAGGCATAGGCAATTGGGATTATTGCTCTGAAATATTCAAATTAGTTCTTTAAAATAAACCATATTTGCTATTGGAGGACGGCAAGTACAGGCTCTAGATATTATGAATACGCCAACCCGTTTAACTTTATTAGTGTTTTTAGCTTCCCTGTTTGCTTGTGTAATAAGGCAAGAACATCAGGAAGAAAATGGTTTTTCCACGTCAAACGTTGGATATTATGTGACCGAATCCTATGATAAGCGACAAGAGGGGTTTGATTGGATGGGCATATCTATAAGGCAAGAAAATGACTCCATATTCTCAGTTTCCGTTCGATCAAGATCCGATCTCAAAAAACCAACCTGTACATTTGATGGGCATGCATCTGCCAATGGCCACAACCAGTTGAAATCAATATTTGAAAACAAGTCCATCCTTTTCACATTTACAGATAATCAACTTGAGGTTTCCATGGAAAATGAACAGGATGAAGGGCTTCTCTATTTTTTCTGCTCAGGAGGCGGAAGCCTGAAGGGTAAGTATAAAAAGCTCGAAAAAACCATGGATGCGTCGCAGTTGAATTCTACTGACTTCGAGAAAAAACTTTCGCTCCAAGGGATTTCGTTTGATGTCTTATCAAGCACAAATGGTTTTGATACGGAATTGATCGTAAAACCATCAAATCTTGAAATAGACAACAGTCCTACCCGGCAAATGATCGATGGAAGCGTGACCGGTGCTGAGATTGAGGATATGAACAGTGATGGATCTCCGGAGCTTTTAATCTATACAAAATCCATGAATGGTGGCATGTTTGGACATGTGATCGCATACTCCGTAAACAATAGAAAATCCATGAGCCAAGTTTACCTTCCGAATATCATAGATAATCCAAAAGTCAACCAAGGATATTTTGGGTATGATGAGTTTACTATGGTAGAAACCAAATTAGGCCGCAGGTTTCCTTTGTTTAAAGAGACTAATGGCAAGCTCGTTAGAACAGGAAAAATGAGGCAGATATCCTATACTTTGGAAGATGGGGAGGCTCAGCGAAGATTCAAAATCGAGCAGGTAAGTGAATATTGATTGAAGTTAGAAGAACAAAAAGCATTAAAAACCCATGAGCGAATTAAAACCATTCCAAAAGTATGCAATAGCCAATGCTGCACATGTCACAGGGCTATCGATCGGTGACAAGGCACCGGAATTTACCTTACCAAATGCATTGGGCAAAAAAATATCATTGAACGAAATGCTCAAATCTGGCCCTGTAGTCTTGAAATTTTACCGTGGTGAGTGGTGCCCAACTTGCAACTTAGATCTTAGGGTAATTCAGCAACACTTGTCTCAAATCAAACATTATGGCGCTTCTGTTATTGCCATTAGTCCACAAAATGCAGACAATGCGCTAACAACAGTACAAAAAAATAAACTGGGTTTTGAAGTGCTTAGCGATATAAATCAGCAAGTGATAAAGGCTTATCACCTTCAACATGATCCCGGAGAGGAATATCGTCAAGTACGTGATCTAACACAACTAAACGGGGATGGTTCTAATACACTTCCTGTTCCTGCCACCTTCATCATCAACCAGAAACAAATAATCGAAGCTACTCACGTAGAAGCCAATTATCAAATAAGGATGTCTCCTGAAGAGATTTTGAAAGTGCTGGAGCAGATAAAGCGCCGATAATCTATGAGCACGAATTATCCGTACGCAACTACTGGTTTGATGCTATCTAATAATGAAAACCAATAATCAGTGAAGACTTCCACCCTTTTCTATAATGATCCTTCGCTACAGCAATGGAAACCGGACCTATCGGGGTTTTCATTCCTAAAAAAGCTGCATAGCCAAACCTACGGTAGCGGTCACCGACCTTGTCAATGTCGGCATCCGGGTATATCCAGGTAACAGGATATTGCGTGTCGAGGTAATTGATATGCCCTTGCAAATAGATGTTGTGGAAGATTTCGTATTGGAAACCAATCCTGCCATAAAAATAGTTGGCGATACCAAATTCCTTGATTCCCACTCCATAGTATTCACTGGAGTTAATCAGGCTAGGCGAAAATCCGCCAACAAAGTCATATTCGCTCAAGTTCAAAGTGTTGCTCTTGATTGTCGAAATTTTCATCCTTGCTTTGGTAATTAAAGATACTTTAGTGCTAATTCGGGTGATGGGATTTATGGATATGTTGATTGATGAGATCCCGGACGTTTGCAAAAAATCCTCTAACTGATCTGACCCCAATGTCAGCGTGTCCCCAATAATTATTTTCCCATTTAGGTTAGTGGTGGTAGACGCCACTACCTCGGCACTCATACCTTTGGTAGGGAAAAACCGATCGTTAAGATTGTTGTATTTATAAAATGCTTTGAAGGCGGTATTGCTGTATTGGATTTTGGAAAAAGCCCTAAGATCATCGTTGATTATTTTTGGTGTCAAGACGAGGTTGGACCAGACTATTTCTGCCCCAAAGGTGCTGCTTTGCAATATTGTGGACTGAAGCTTGACTCCACCGGATGCATAGCTACTGTTAAATATTGCTGATGTGCTTCCTAGGCTGTCATAAGCAGGCAACTCATTCTTGCTCCATACACCGCTTGCCCCAAAGGCCAAGTTTTGATGACGCCCCAAATATTTGAAATAATCCATAAACAAATTAGGGTGCGTGGCCAGATCAGCTTCAACAATAAGCCTGCTGCGATTAAGGAGCAGATTGCGTAGGGTCACGTTTCCGATGATCCCACCTTTGTTTTCCGAATCATAATGATATGAAAACCTCAGCTGGATATTTGGCCTTTCCACTACAAAAATTTCCAGTTTTTGCTTTCCATTTTCTTTCACTATTTCGTACCATATTTTTTCAAAATACTGTGTACCGTAGAGTATGCTCAGGCGCTTTTCGATATGGGATATCGCTACTTCTTTTCCCGGTTCAATTCTCATTTTTCCTGTTATGAATTCATTCTGAATCGTGCTGTTACCAACAATCACTATTTCATCAAACACATATTCATTATGGATTTCAGGTTGTTTTATTTTGTGAGAAGGGCCAAATTGATCGAGCGAATCTGCAAGGTTTTTGAATATTTGGTAATAGGCTTTTCCTGCTTCCTCGCCTTTTTTCATAATGCCGGCCGTGGAAGAAAAGCTGCCTGTGGAGTATTCGGCCAACTCAGGCTCGACCAGTATATCGCATTTGGCCAATTGCTCTCTTGAATCAAAGGCGCTGGTGATAAACGCAGACTGTGCCAGAATTGATACCGC